>CAZKPI010000096.1:569-4480 GCA_964554555.1 uncultured bacterium | reverse complement strand
TGTCGGAGCCGGACCGGTCGCGGCCGGACCCAGGGCGCCCCGGGGCCGGCCTGAACCCGACAACCAGACCATGGAGGAACCCATGACCGAGGATTTCAGCCAGCACCCGTTTTCCGTCGAGCTCACCGCCGCCGGCCACCTCATCGATTCGGGCATCATGTCGGCGATCATGGACACGATCATCAAGAACGAGGGGTTGTACAAGATCCACGAGTTCGTCGTCGGCCACACCCACGAGCAGACCTCCCATACCCGATTCGAGGTCTTCGCGCGCACCGAAGAGGAACTCAACCGCATCTCCCAGGGACTGCACGGGCTGGGCTGTGTGCAGGTCGCCGAGGAGAACGCGGTCCTGCGGCCGGCCGACCGCGACTGGGTGGTGCCCGAGGATTTCTATTCCACCACCAACCACCGCACCGAGGTGCGCCTGGAGGGGAAATGGGTGACCGCCCGCGACCAGCGCATGGACACCGTCCTCGTCTGCCGCAAGGAAGGCGCGGACTGGCAGGTCTGGTGCCGCAAACTGCGCGACGTCAAGCAGGGTGACCTGGTCGCCTGCGGGTTCCGGGGCATCCGCATCCATCCCGAGTTCAAGGAACGCGACCGCGAGGAGTTTGCCTTCATGAACGCGGAGGTCAGCTCCGAGCGCCGCGTCCGCATCGCGGTGCGGCAGATCGCCCGGCTCATTCTCGAGCGCAAGCGGGAGGGACAGCGCATCGGGGTCACCGCCGGGCCGGTCGTCGTCCACACCGGCGGGGCCGACTTTCTCGGCCGCATGATCCGTGACGGCTACATCGACTTCATCCTGTCGGGCAACGCCCTGGCCGTCCACGACATCGAGACCAGCCTGTACAAGACCTCGCTGGGCATCGACATGCATACCGGTGAACCGGTCGAGAACGGCCATCGCAATCATCTGCGGGCCATCAACACCGTGTTCCGGCACGGGTCGATCAAGGCGGCGGTCGAGGCGGGAGTTCTGACCTCGGGGCTCTTCTACGAGTGCGTCCGCAAGAACGTCCCCTTCGTGCTGTGCGGCAGTATCCGCGACGACGGCCCCCTGCCGGAGGTGATCACCGACCAGATCCAGGCCCAGAAGGCCTACTTCGAGCAGTTGCGCGGCTGTGGCCTGATGATGATCCTGTCGACCATGCTGCACGGCATCGGGGTCGGGAACATGCTTCCCGGCTACGTGAAGACGATCTGCGTCGACATCAACCCCGCCGTCGTCACCAAACTGGCCGACCGCGGTTCCCACCAGACGGTGGGCATCGTCACCGACGTGGGCAGTTTCCTGCACGCTCTCTACCAGGAACTGGAAAACCTCCGCAAGGGCTGAGCCGGCCCGGGATTTTCGTCGGCGCCCCCCCCAAGAGGAAACCGGCCGGGCCCTGGCCGCGGCCGCCATTCAGGCTTTTCCGCGGTTCCATCCGCCGCTGGCCTGTCATCGGCCGCGCCGGGCGAGGTGGTCCGGGAAAAAATATGTCACTTGAAAATGTGACAGTTCATGATATATTTGTGGTGATGGAACGGAAATTCGCGATCGGGGAATTGGCGGCCCTGGCCGGCGTCAGCCGACGGTGCATCCACTACTACAGCCAGTTGAGGCTCGTCCCGCCACCTCTGGGCGGCGGGCGCGGACATTATTACACCGAAGAGCATCTGACCCGGTTGCGCGAGATCCGCTCCCTGCAGGAGGCCGGTCTCGGCCTCGACGAGATCCGGGCCCGCCTGGCGGCCGCCTCCCGTCCGGCGGCGGGATTGACCGAGCCTGGTCCGGGCCCGGCCCCCGCCCCCGCTCCGTTGGCCGCCCCCGTGCTCTGGTCGCGTCTGCCCGTTCTTCCCGGCCTCGAGGTCCACCTGCAGGCCGGCCTCACCCGGGCCTCGCCCGGCCGGCTCGAAACCTTCCGCCAGGCGGTGGCCGCCCTGGCCGTCCGCCACCTGGGCATCGACCCACATCTTCCGCAAGGAGGCCCTTCCCGTGACGACGCAGGAATTCCACCAACCCCCCTCTCCGGCCCCGACCCCGACGCCGAGGTTTGACCCCGACCATCCCGCTCCGATCCTGGTCTCACCGGCCGGCGAGCCGGTCCCGTTGCTCGGGGTGGCCCTGGAAGGCCGCTTTCAGGGGGGCGCCGGAGAGGTCGCCGTGCGGCAGAGGTTCCGCAACACCGAGGCGAAGCCGATCGAGGTGACCTATCTCTTTCCGTTGCCCGACAACGCCAGCGTCTGCGAGTTGGTGATCGAGCAGGACGGACGGGTGTTGCGGGCCCAGGTCGAGGAGCGCGACAAGGCTTTCGAGTTGTATGACGAAGCGTTGGCGCGGGGCGACGGGGCGGTCCTGCTCGACCAGGAACGGCCGAACATCTTCCAGGTCAGCGTGGGGAGCCTGTTGCCGGGCCGCGAGGTGGTGGTGACCATCCGGTTCCTGATGACCGCCGCCCTGACCGCGCGCGGGATGCGGGTGATGATCCCCACCTCCATCTCGCCGCGGTATTCCCCGCCGCGCCTGTCGGCCGCCGACCGCGCCGAGATCGACCGGACCACCCCCCCCTACGCCGGGTCGGTGCCCTACGGCCTGTCGCTCGACCTGTCCTTCGAAGCCCACGCTCCCATCCGGGCGTCGAGTCGCCCTCGCATCCCCTGCGCACCGAGCTCGACGGGCACCGCGCCCGGGTCACCCTGGGGCAGGGGCTGACCGCTCTCGACCGCGACCTGGTCATCGAGCTCGCGACCGCCGAGCCGCACCGGCCCGGCGCCGTGGCCGTCGAAGCCCACGGGCGCGATCACCTGCTGGTCGAGCTGTTTCCCGAAATCCCCGAGGGGGAACGGACCGCCCCGCGGTCGGTGGCGATCCTGGTCGACTGCTCCGGGTCGATGGACGGCGACTCGATCGACCAGGCGCGGCGGGCCGTCGAGCTGTGCCTGCGGGCCCTGTCGGAAGGAGACCGGTTCCAGATCTTCCGGTTCGGTTCCCGGCACGAAAGGCTGTTTCCCGGCTTCCAGACCTTTTCCCAGGCCACCCTCGACGCGGCCGTCGACCGGGTGCGGCGGATGCGGGCCGATCTGGGCGGCACCGAGATCCTGGAGGCGCTCGCGGAGGTGTTCGACGCGGCGGGCGAGGGCCGTCTCGACGTCATCGTCCTGACCGACGGCGAGGTCAGCAACGAGGCCGAAGTCCTGCAGTTGGTCGCGGCGCGCGGCGGCCGGTGCCGGATCTTTCCCTTCGGTATCGGGGCCGGAGCCAGCGAGCACCTGGTGGCCGGCCTCGCCCGCCAGGGGCACGGCGCCGCCGAGTTCGTCTTTCCGGGGGAACGGATCGAGCCGAAGGTCCTGCGGCAGTTCGGGCGCATCGACTCCCCCTGCCTGGAGAACGTGACCGTCGACTGGGGCCATCGCGGCATCGAGCCGGCGCCGGCCGCGATGCCGCCGGTGTTCGACGGCGATGCCCTGACGATCGCCGGCCGGGCGCCGGCGGGGACGCGGTTCGCCGACGGCGACCGGGTCGTGATCCGGGCTGACGGGCCGCAGGGGCCCCTGGAGTGGTCGGTCGAGGTGCGTCGGGGCGAGGGGCGGGCGGTTCCCCTCTGGTGGGTCCGTCAGGCCATCCGCGATCAGGAGGAGGGCCGGGCGCCGCGGCGCGGCTCGCGCCAGGAGCGCCGCCAGCCGGAAGAGAGGGCCGCGGCGCTGGCGATGCAGTACGGTCTGCTGTCAGGCAAAACGAGCTTCGTGGCCGTCGAGGAACGGGCCGCCGACCGGCAGGCGGGCGAACCCTGCGAACTGCGCCGGGTTCCGGTCCTGGTCACCGCCGGCTACGGGGGGCGCGGCACCGTCCTGCCGGGGGGCGCGGCCCATTTCGGGCTGGTGGCCGACCCGGCGGTCATGGCGAGGAGGCGCTTGCAGGCGCCACA
>CAZKPI010000096.1:0-559 GCA_964554555.1 uncultured bacterium | reverse complement strand
TCTTTTCTCGCGGGCGTGCGGAGAACTGAGGACGATACCCCCGGCGGAGAAAGCCCCGGCTCCTCATCCTCCCCGGAGGCGGAAAGGGTCCTCCAGAATGTCCGAACACTTCATGGAGGATTCCGTCCGTTCGTTGTCCTCGCCCCCTCCCCAGGCACCCACGGGTGTTCCTGCCTTTCTCCGGGTGCTCTCAACCCAGAACGCAGATGGCTCCTTCCCACCGTCGGATGCGCTGACCGGGCTGGCCCCCGGGGACGGCACCCTTCCCGCTCGCCTCGTCAATCTCCTCGAGGGCGGCAGGGCGGGCGATGGGGCGCTGGTCGTCAGCACCCTGCTGGCGGTCCATCTCCTCGAGACCCGGTTCCCCGACGAGGAACCCGCCTGGCGGCGCGCGGTGCGCAAGGCCCGGGCCTGGCTGAAGAAGACGGGGGTGACCGGCCCTGCCGGCGAAGACCTCTGGTCCTGGTTCTCCCGCGAAGTCGCCCGCGCCTGACCTTGCGCCAACCACGGGAGCCGGTGGCCGGCCCCGGGCGTCGGCCGGACCTGACCCACGCCCGGG
>CAZKPI010000095.1:0-11439 GCA_964554555.1 uncultured bacterium | reverse complement strand
AAGGACTGGCAGACCCCCCGCTACTACCTCTCGACCCGCGACCTCCCCGCCCATAGCCTCTACCGCCTGTCTCCGACCTTCCATGCCTGCGCGGCAAAAGCCGCCGGCCGGTCCGACCTGGGGCTGGTGGCCCTCGCCGACGAGCCGCCCGGCGGCGAGCGTGCCCTTTCCCCCGCCGTCCTCCTGCCGCGCTTCGAGAACCGGTTCCTGCGGGAATACCAGATGACGGGAAAGGCGCTGAAGACGTTGTTTTTCACCATCGGGCGTGGTACCTTTCCTTTCAGGATCGGCCTGGCCGGCGGTCGGGCCCGTTTTCTGGGCGGGGTGCCCCGCCCGGCGACCGTACAGGACCAGCCGATCGAGGATGCGAAGAACTACCGGGTCATGATGGATGCCAACCTGTTCCTGGACCCCGTCGTCCAGCCGTTCCTGGCCGCCGCCCGCCCCTTCGGCCGGCGCGGCCTGACCCGCTGGGATGCCTGGCTCGACCTCCTGCCGCGCGTGCCCCACGCCCGCGGGGGAACCCCCATCGTGGAAGGAGACCGGCGATGAGCCGCCAGCGAGCCATGAACCTCTTCCCCCTTCTCCTCGTCGCCCTCCTCTGCCTGGCCGCCGCCCCCCGCGTGGCCTGGGCCGACAACGCCTCCGGGTTGGCCGTCGCCAGCTGGACCCCAGACCCCGAGGTCACCGCCCGCCTCGCCGCCGACCCCGGCCTGCTCGAGCGCCAGCTCGACCTCGCCATGCGCAAGGTCCTGAAGGACCCCGCCACCCTGACCATCACCATCACCACCCGCGACCCCGTCGCCCGCAGTCGCGGGTTCGTCGACCTGATCAGCGTCCGCGAGGCACGCGGCAATGTCGACAACCTGGTGCTCGAAAGGGCCGACATCGATTTCCACGACGTCCAGCTCGACACCACCAAGCTGGTCAAGGAAGAGAAGATCGACGTGCTCCAGGTGAAGAACATCGACATGAACGTCACCATCCTGGAAGCCGACCTGAACGCCTTTCTCGCCGCCAAGTCGAAGGGCATCAAGGTCGACAACCCCCGCGTCGATCTCCAGCCGGGCAAGATGGAACTCCAGGGCTCCACCCGCTACGGGTTCGTCAAGGTCAAGTTCTGGGCCTCGGGCGGGTTCTCGATCCATGACGGCCAGGAGATCTGGTTCCATGCCCGCAACATGAAGATGAACAATCTGAGCATGCCCCGCGCCTTCATCGGGACGATCGTCAAGAAGATCAACCCCGTCCTAAATCTGAAGAAGTTCCCCTTCCGTTTGAACCTCAAAGAAATCAGGATCGAACAGGGGGCCATCCACTTCACCAGTTCCGAAAAGGAACCCTGACCCGAACCCGGCCCGGCCGCCCGCCGCCGGGGCGGGTTTCCCGGAACCCGCGATGCCGCGCCGAGCCCCCGTTCGGAAGGAGGTCCGTCATGTTCCGGACGCTGGGAATGCTCGCCCTGGGGTTGGCCCTGCTCGCCGCCGCGGTTCCCCTGCTGGCCCGCGACAAATGCCTGGAACCGGGTTGCATCCCGGCCGGCCACGTTTCCGTTGAAGTGATCGGCGACGAACGTGGTACCCTGCCCCTGTGGTGGCCCGACCGCGGCGGCCGCTGGGACGACCACTATTTCCAGGGCACCGTCGAGGCCCGCCAGGGGGAACGCTACCGCCTGCGGGTCGACAACCGGACGGGCGGCCGCATCGGACTGGTCATCGCCGTCGACGGCCGGAACATCATTTCCGGCGAGCGGTCCTTCCTGCGGCCGTCTGAGAGCATGTATGTCCTGAATCCCCATCGGAGCGGCACGTTCAGCGGCTGGCGGTCCGGCCTCCATTCGGAGAACCGCTTCTACTTCACCTCCGCCCGCGACTCCTACGCCGGTGCCTGGGGCGACACCTCGCGCCTCGGCACCATCGAGGTGGCCGTCTTCCAGGAGCGGTACCGGGCCCGCCGGTATGAGCCCCCCATGTACGACCAGGAGGCGGCCAAGGCCGCCCCCCCGTCAGCCGCCGGGATGTCGAGTCTGGAATGCCGCCCCGCGCGAGACGCCGGCCCGGGAACCGGGTACGGCGAGGAGATCCATTCCCGGGTCTACGAGACCGACTTCGACCCCGAAGCCTTCCCCGCCGAACGGCAGGTGATCAGATACATCTGGCCGGGCGCCCTCCGGGTCGATCCCGAACCGCCCCTCCGGTACACCCCCGAGGACGACTCCTCCGGTTTCGCCCCGCCTCCTCCCCGGCGCTACTGACCCGGCTTCCCCCGCCCCCCTGGAAAATCGTCTTTCGGGGTGACCGTTCTCTTCACCTGTTCCCGCCGCCGCCGGCCCCACAAGACTTCGGGCCCGCCGTCAGCCAGGGGGTGGGGTGTGAAGACCCTGGCAGGGGCTTCACCCCACCAGCGCGTTCACCCGGGCCGCCATGATGAAATCGTTCCGGTGCAGACCCTTGATCTTGCCGGTGCGGAAACGCACGGTACAGAAGCCCCACCCCACCGTCAGCACCGGATGGTGGCCCTCCTCCTCGGCCAGCCGGCCGACCCGGTCGGCGAAGGCCAGCGCCTGGGCGAAATCGGGCCAGACGAACTTGCGCTGAATCGCGGTGGCCTCTTCGACCAGACTCCACCCTGGAACCTCCGCCAGCAGGGCTTCCGCCTCAGCGGGCGCCAGGGGTTGCGCGCCGATCTGGCAGGGAACACACTTCATCTCACCCAGGGCCATGCCTTCTTCCTCCCCTCCCGTTCACAGGTCGAGCATCCGCTGAAGGGCCAGACGGGCGGGCTCCCGCACCTCGGCGGCCACCTTCACCACATTGGTCCGGCCTGGTTCCTCCAGCACCCTCAGCAGGTCCCGCGCGCTGTTCTTGTACATGTTCGGACACATCGAGGAAACGAGGGGAAGGATCGTCTTGCCGGGCTCCTCGCGGGCCAGCCGGCTGACCAGGTTGACCTCGGTGCCGATCACCCAGGTCGAGCCGGCGGGGGCCGCCTTCACCTCTTTGACAATGACACCGGTCGACCCGGCCAGATCGCTGGCCGCCACCACCTCGTGACAGCACTCCGGATGGACGATGACCTTCGCCCCAGGATGGTCACGGCGCGCCTGGGCCACGTGCTCCACGGCGAACCGGGTGTGCACGTGGCAATGCCCGTTCCACAGCACGATGCGGGCCTTCTCGAGCCCCTCGCGGGTGTTGCCCCCACGCGGCAGATGGGGTTGCCACAGCACGATCTCGTCGGGCCGGAACCCCATCGCCAGCGCCGTATTGCGGCCCAGGTGCTGGTCGGGCAGGAAGAGAACCTTCGGCCGCCGCTCGAGAGCCCAGCGCAAGGCTTTGGGAGCATTCGCCGAGGTGCAGGCGATCCCGCCGTGGGCCCCGCAGAAGGCCTTCACGTCGGCCTGGGAGTTGATGTAGGTCACCGGCAGGAAGAGGTCGTCCGGCCGGCCGAGTTCGCCCAACTGCACCCAGGCGCTTTCGGCCTCGCCCCGGGTGGCCATGTCCGCCATGGGACACCCGGCCTCCAGATCGGGCATGACGACGGTCTGGTCATCCCGGGTCAGGATGTCGGCCGATTCCGCCATGAAATGCACGCCGCAGAAGACGATCAGCCGCGCGTCGCTTTGGGCGGCCTTCCTCGCCAGTTCATACGAATCCCCGACGACGTCGGCGAACCGGATCACCGCCTCGGCCTGGTAGTGATGCCCGAGAATGATGGCCTGATCGCCGAGGGCGGCTCTGGCCGCCCTGATCCGGCTTTCGACCTCCTGGTCGGACAGGTCCTGGAACGGTTCGTTGGAAGGGGGTGCCATGGCAGTCAATCCTTTCGGGCCGGCGGGCCGGGCTATGTGCGGTGGTACCAGTCCTGGCAGGTCTTGCAGGGCAGGTGATCGGGGAAGTCCAGGGCCAGGTGCATCCGCCGGAACTGCCGGGCCGCCTCGCCAGACCAGATCTCGGTGACACTCTGCCGGTTCAGGCTCCCGAGAGGCCATTTCCCCTCGTAATCGAAGGGGCAGGCGACCACCGTGCCATCCCACAGCACGTGCAGTCCCTGGAGCGCATGCAGGCAGGGCCGCCGATCCACCGGGCAGAACCGGGTTTCCCCGAGGAAGGGAATTTGCCCGAGAAAATCGCTGACGCCAAGCACCTGGTACCATTGCATCTTGTCGGGTGGCTCGGTCACGGGCCATCGGAAAAAATGGTTCTTGAACGGGGGGACGCAGACCTTCCCCCAATAGCTCAAAAAGGCCATGGCAACCGGTCCGGTCAGGGCGCTCTTCACAAAACTCACGCCCACTTCCGGGAAATGGTCCTGATCCTTCGCCTTGGCCGCCCCAACCATGGCCACGAAGTGCTCGATCCTCTCCCAGGAGCATCCGGGCCTCATCCGCTCGAACCCCTGCCGTTCGAGGGCATCGATGCTGATCCGGACGTGACTGAAAGCCTCCCAGGGGAAGGCAGACGGTGGCGCAACCGCCAGAGAGGTAACCAGGAGGGACGGCCGGCCGCGGATCGTCGCCGCCATTTCTCCCAGACCAGGGTTGGCAAAAGGCTCCCCCATCCCGCTCAGGATGAAACGCCCTTCGAATGAGGGCCCCAGTCCTTCGACCAGGGCCTGGAAGGCCCCGGGTGTCATGGATCCCCGGGCCCTCTGCATGCTCGGGTTCGGGCATCCCACGCACTTTCCCACGCACTGGTTGGTCGGCTCGATGAACACCTGGCTGGGGCCCGCCCCGCAATAGATCTCCTCCCATCCGGATTGCCTCAGCCACCGGGGATAGGAAAAATCGGGAGTGCCGAAGGAATCGTCCTTCGCCTTCGTCAGGGTTTCCCAGACCCGCCGGTTGACCAGCCGCAGGTCTGCCGTGATCCGGGGACGGTCTCTCGGAGAGTGGAATTCCCCCTTGGGAAAAGGATACAAGGGCTTTCGCAGGATCCAGGTCAACCCGCCTCTCGTGGCCATGATGTCGGGGTGGCTGTTTTGCAGTCCCTGCAACAGCTCGACCGAGAGAATGGTCCAGTTGGCGCCTGGTGGACGGTCGAAGGAGAGAGTGACCGGGAATCCTTCCCGGCGGTGGAGGGAAAGGCCCGCTTCCACCGTGGCCCGGTCGACCAGGAGGTTGGTCACCGGCAGAACAATGATGTTCTCCCACCTCCGGCGGACCGCAAGTTCGACCAGGGGAGTCCCCGCCCAGGTTCCAAGCCCGAAATCGTCTTCCATGCCCCAACGCTCGGGAGAAATCGACCAGGGCAGAGAACCGATTCCGGCCACCGGCCAGGTCTCCACCTCGACCCCGAGAGAACGGGCCTGGTCGACCAGCCCCGTCTCTTCGGGCTGATCGGGAGCCAGCAAAACCGGCCCATCCACCCCGGGAATCCCCCGCAGGCGGTTCCAAAGGATGACCAGGGGCAACCCTGCCGCCCCGAGGGGCTGGTCGAGGGGAACGGGTTTCCGCCACCGCGGCTGGTACCCGTCGTGATACAGGATCAGGCCGACCGACATGTGTTCTCCCTTGTCACTGACGGAACCCGGAGACTGGGCGTTCCGCCCCCACGGGTTTTCCCATGGAACACCACGTCAGCGGGTCGCCCACCGCCAAAGGATACGGGGTCGGCGACGAATGTGCAAACGGTCGCCGACCCCGCATCGGACAGCCGGTCTCCCGGCCACCCCCCGCCGAATCACCCATAGACGTCGATGTTTTCACCCTTTCCCTCTTCGGGAATGGCCCCAACCGCCCCGGCGAGGCCGACCTTGACCAGTTTCTTGGCCAGGTCCAGGGTCTGGGCCTGGTTCATTTGCAGGATCTTCATCAACTCTGCCACGGCGGAACCACCGCCGGAAACCCCACCCACTCCCATGGTCCATCACCCCCTTTCGTCGCTCCGTGGTCAGGCCGCCACGTTCAGCCGCGGCTTGGGGGGCGGCGGCTGTCCGGGCGTCCCGGTGTTCTTGGCATGGATCCGGATGGCCTCCGCCCAGGTGTTGCGGAGGTCCTCCACCAGGGGCCGGATCTGACGCATCGGCTCCGGATCCTTCCGGACGTTGGCGTCAGCCAGTTTTTCGAGGAAGAAGAGATACAACCGCTCGAGGTTCGTCGCGATCTCCCCGCCTTTTTCCTTGTCGAGAGCGGTCAACAGCTCGGTAAAAATGGCCTGGATCTTGACCAGCAGGTTGCTGATCCGCTCCATGTTCCGCTCGGCGAAGGCCTCTTCGGCATTCCCCATGAAACGCAGGGCCCCATCGTAGAGCATCAGGATGAGGGTTTCCGGCGTGGCGGTATCGATCTGGGTCTTGCGGTAGGTATCGGGAGGCTGTCCGGGGCCGGTCATGGCCTGGCCCTCCCTTCTCTCCCCGCCCGGGCCCCCGCTTCCACGCGTTCGATCTCTTCCAGAGTGTGGATGGCCTGGTCCAACAGGGGGAGCTGGTAATCGTGAAACCGGGTCAACGCCTCGAAGAAGTCATTCAGAATGGCCAGCCAGTCGGCCCACAGGGGATCCTTTTCCTCGCGAAGGCGCTTGATTTCCATCCCATGGCGGGTGGAGAACCTTGCCTGATGAATCTGGAACCAACTGGTAAGGGCGGAGGGTGTTCCTGCCCGGTCGTGGAATTCACTCAGATCCTGGAATTCCGCTCGAGATGGGCCATCGACCTGTGACAGACGGAGGGTCCCGGCGTTCCTGACCAGTTTTCTGCACCTCTGCTTTTTCTGCCGGCATTCGGCCTCAAGAGTGACCAGGGTCCGGCGCCAATCCTCTATCTGCTGACGCATGTCGGAAACCCTGGCCTGGACAGGCGCCGCCATCGCCCCGGCCAGGATGTCGGCCACGGCCGCCCCCCGCGGCAGGTATTCCCGAATCGTCTCCTCGAGACGTTTCACCTGAACCCCTTTCGTCAGCACACCACCCTCGGTGGCATTGATGACCGTTCGGGGGGTGGCGGGAATCTGGTCCTCGAACCACTGACGGTACAGAAACATGTTCTGATCGGTGTAGAGCGTCGTCCCATTCGTCAACTGCATGCGATAGGCCCCATGCCGGGCAATGTAGGCCAGGGTCTCATGTTCGAGCGAGGTGAACGGATGGATACTGTCGTAGAAAAAGTCATCCGAGTAGGACCCGCGGATGTACAGGAGTCCGTCCTGGAAAGACAGGTCGAGGCCCACGAAGATGATCGGGTCACACCCCAGTTGCCGGGCGAGATCGAAGGCGGTGGTGGCAATGGAACCCCAACACACCACTTTGCCCAGGGGCTCGCGCATCGGCTCCAGCATGGGTCCCAGTCCACTGCCGAAACTCATCACCATCTTCGGGCCCTGGAAACTGGCCTGGATATCCGGGTGGGTCATCGGCTCGATGGCTAGCCAGACATCCTCGAGATGCTCGACCCCGACAAAATCAAGGGAATTCAGATAGGAAGGATCACCGGCGCACACGATGTGGGGCCGCAGGCCCCGGGTGATCATCGGACGCAGGACGGTGTCCGTCGCGATCAGCAGGAATCGGTCCTGCACCTTCCGGAGATGATGGAGGTTCTTCTCGAGAGAAGGCCCCGCCGCCAGGACCACCGCCGGAACCCCCGTGAACTTTCCGAACAATCGCTGGACACCCGGCAGGGTGGCCAGCGCCCGGATGTTGCCGAAGGCATTGGAATGGAACTGGTGGCCCACATTCATGAGGGTGACCAGGTTCCCTTTGGATCGGCTGGCCAGGTAACGGATCTTCTCCTTGACCCGTTCGAAAAAACCGGGAAACCGGGCCAGGGAAGGCGGATGTTCAACGATGGCCAGGCGCCCCATCGAGGACCAGTCCAACGTGGTTGCCCAGAGATCGCCGACCTGGTCCGGGGTCTGGCCCACGCACCAGGTGATCCGCGGGTCACCCAAGACGCCCCGGAGGTCACGGGCCGAAATGGCTTCGAGAAAGACCCGGGGGTCGGGCTCGACAACGAAGACCTGATGGGGGATCTGGTAGCCTGCCAACCGGGGGAGGAGTTCCTCCAGGGCATATCCCAGGCCCATGCCGAACAACAACCAGTGGGAGGTCCCTTCCGGGGCACTGTCCACCTGCCGTTTCGCCTCACGGCGAGGGTCATAGCGGCTGTGATAGGTGAAGGCCTTCCCACCGTCCTCGGTCACAATGAGGGTGGAGGCCCCATCCCGGGCGGGCTCGACGCCATACCTGGCCGTGGCCGGCTTTCCCTTCAGGCCCTCCACCAGCGAAGCCAAATGGGGAAGCCGAAGGACGGCAGGCCAGTTCGTCTGAAGCAGGGATTGGATCATGAGCTCACCCACGCCCTCCTCGGTGTCGGGTCGCTTCGGGAGACGGGTCGGGGCTACTCCGAAGGCAGTGCCCGGAAGAGATCGGAACTCGCCTGGAAGAGGTCGGGAAACTCGTATTCCAGCACATCGGCCAGGCCTACCCAGTCCTGGGTCTCCTGGGCCGTGCGGATGGTGCCGAGCTGTCCCCGGACCTTGGCCAGAACCTCCTGCCGCCGCAACTCCAGCCCCGATTCCTGCATGGCAGAAGAGAAACCGCTCGGCAGGTTGCCGAGAACGGCCGCGAGCCATTCCAACCCGTCGACGAGCTCGAGGAAGTGTTCCAGGCCTTCTTTGGTCCGGCCGACCCGCAGGTCGTCGGCGATGCCCTTGGCCAGGCCGGAAAAATACGGGATGACCTCCTCGCTGTCCTTGACCATGATCCGGACCAGATCCTGGGCCGTCGCCGCCAGCAGATCCACGCTGGCACAATCGAGGACCTTCCTCGCTCCCAGCCCGGCGGCGTCCTCCGGATCGATGTCGGTGCCGTCGGCCGTGACCTTGACGATGGTCAGTCCCTGATCCCGGAGTTCCGTGGCCAGAGCATCGACCAGCCCCCCCAGGGTCACTTCGGGGGTCAGCCCGTCCACCTCGATCGGTTGGCCGTTCAATTGGATCTTCACGCACGAGTCCTTTCGGCAATGGTCGGAAGTCTCATTATAGCAGAGCCGATCGGCCGGGTCATGAACCCGACAACTGGGCGAGCTGGTTGGCGAAGGCCTGGGACTGGGTCTGGTAGCGGGACATGGCCGACTCGAGATCGGCGAACTGCTTGATCAGCGAGTTCTCTTTGTTCAGCAGTCGGGTCTCCTGCCGGGAGATCTGCTCGTTGATCAGCGCAATCTGCTTGTCCATCTCGCTGTTGGCGGAACTGGTCCCGCTCCGGCCCACCCGCCGGGTCAACAATCCCCCCGACCTGGTGAACTGGTTCAGCGCCTCCTTCAGGCGGCGGGCGATCCCCATGCCGCTCTCCGAAGTCGCATCCTGGGCGAACAGGGCGGCCACCTTGTCGGGATTTTCTGCCAACGCCTTGTTCAGCTTTTCCTCGTCGGTGATCGAAAGGGTGCCGGTCTTGGTGTCCTGGTAGCTCGAACCGACGACCCCCGTGGAAATGCCAAGATCGGACAGGCTGTCGAACGCCTTGTCGACATTCCGCACAATGCCGGACATCGCCACCCGCATGCGACTGCGGGCCAGCGACAGCGTGGAATCCCCGGTCAGCAGACCGGTCTTGTAGGCGGCTTCGTAATCGGCCAGCTCCTCATCGCTCAGCGCCTTCTTCTCCTTGTCGGTCAACGCCGCCAGCGTGTAGTCCCGCTTCTCGGTCAACCGGCCGGCCACCAGGGTGATGGTTTCGTTGTACACTTTCAGGAAATCATCGATCGCCTTGCGGGCCACCTCGGTGTCTGCGGCGATGGTCACCGTCTCGCCGGCGGAACCGGTCACCTCCTTCAGGTTGAAGGTCACCCCCTCCACCAGGTCCGTGACCTGGTTGCCCTGGCGAACCTGGTCTGCCCCCCCGAACAGGCCATCGACACTGAAGATCGCGTTCTGGCCAACCTCCTGGGGAGCCGTTGCCAGTCCCGCCGCGGCCAGGAAGTTGCTGGTGTCAGTCGGCGCCCCGAGGGCGATGGAGGTGTTGCCCAGCCGGGTGGAGGTCAGGACGATGCCGCCGCTGGTGGCGTCGAACTGAGCCTTCACGCCGACCTTGGCGTTGTTGTTGATCATCTGCAGGACCGAGTCCGTTGTCATCCCGGCCACGGAGGCAATCGTGAAAGTGACTCCGTTGATGGTGAAGGATCCCTTGGTGACGGGAAGGGCATACCCGCCCTTGTCGAGGGTAGCGGAAGTCTGGATGTTGGAAAGGGGGTGACTGCTTTCCAGGGTCGTGCCCACCGCCGATCCGGTGACCGCTCCCGTCGGCATGTTCAACAGGGAGGCGAGGTTGCCGCCCCCGAGGTCCTCCAGCTTGAGACTGGCCGCGGTTCCCTTCCCGGTGGTACGCACCATGACCCGCTGGGCCGCCGCATCGTAATAAGCCTCGTCGATACCGTCGATGCGCTGGATCCGGTCGAGCACCTGATTGAGGGTGTCGGTCGAGGTGTAGCTGATATCCGTCGATTCGCCGTTCACGGTAACCCGAAGCATCCCCGGGGTGAGGGGCCCGGCGAGAGGGGGGGACAGGGTCCCGAGCTGGTCGTTCGCGGCCTGGGCGGCGGTCAATCCCAGGTTGGCGGTACTGCGGGCCTCCGCGGCGGCCGCCTGGGACCCCCCGATGAGGCCGGTCACCGTCAGGATGTTGCTGGTATCGGAAGCCGATCCCAGACCGATCGGCGCCGATGAACCATCCTTGCGGGTAAGACGGATGGTGTCGGTGGCCGCATCGTAGGCGGCATTCAGACTGGTGCTGGAGGTGATGCGGGATAGCACGTTCTGCAGAGTGTCGGCCTGGACATCGACCCGCATCTGCACCCCGTCCACGGTGAACGTCCCCGACGAAACCGGAGTGGGGAACGTCTCGCTGACCAGCTTCTTGCCGTAATCCCCGATCGATGCGGCCGACGCCCCGCCGAACAGGGCATTGGTGAAATTGGAACTGGGGACACTGCCGGTGTCGTCGGCCAGCATGAACCCCTGGATATCACTGGTGTTGGTGTTGACCAGCTCGAGTTTTCTGCTTCCTTCGTCATAGCGGAACTCGACCAGCCGCAAATCGGGATTGCCGGTGGCCACCCCGCCCTGCACAAAAGCCCCATTGGCGGCAATCTGGCGGTTGAGGGTGTCCATCGCCTCCTCGAGGGTCGAGCTGGCCGTCAGCCCGGCCAGATTGAGGGTCATCGTCGCGGCTCCCCGGGTCAGCGTCACCTGCGAAAGCGGGTCGATGCCGAGGTCACCCAGCCTGGTGGCCAGTCCGGAACGGATGGGAAGAAGGTCGGAGGTCCGGACGGGCGTGCTGGAAGCAAGGGTGAAAGCCCCCGAAGCGTCGAACATGCCATCGACGATGGTGCCGGCCCCGGCATCGGAAATGGTCAGGCTCTGGCTCTGATCGAGCAGGGAAAACCGGACCTTGTCGGCTTTGCCGTCATAGGCGGCGATCACCTTCCCCTTCAATTCGGCATTGG
>CAZKPI010000094.1:0-11526 GCA_964554555.1 uncultured bacterium | reverse complement strand
CGGCCTGGGCACGCCGCTCGCCCGCCGGTCCGGCGGCCCGGGCGCCTTCTCCTCGGCCTGGCCTGGCGCCGGAAAGGGGGGAGGGCGGTCCCCCGGGCGGCGGCCCGTTGGCTGACGAGCCCGCGCCTGCCCCGCTCCCGCCTGCCGAGGCCGACCTCACCGCGGCCCTGAAACGGGCCAAGGGCCGCGCCCGGCAACGTTCCGAGATCGACCCGGGATCCTGAGCCGGGGGAAACCCCGTGGGCCGTGCGCCCCGCTTGTTGCGCGGCGTTCCCGGTGACTGCTCCCCCCTTCCTCGGCCAATCCCGCTCACCTTTGGCCGGTCCCGGTTGCCGTGATTGTCTCAGGAGCAGGGTGGACACGGAGCTTCCCCCAGTGGCTGTCGCCGGGGGGTGGCGGGGCCCTCCCGGGACACCTTCGCCCGGCTTCATGCAGGGGCTCTGATGGCAAGGAGGAAGGTTTCCCCGGCCCGCATTTCCTGGTATGCTGAAAGAGGGACATCCTGGAAGGCGAGGGGTTCCGTGCGACGAGTCCATCCGGCCAATGGCATCACGCTTCTGGAGATCATGTTCGCGGTGATCATCCTGGCCATGTCCATGATTCCGATCGCTGGGGTGATGGGCGTCGGCCTCCGGGGCACCTCCAAGGATTTCCGCAACCTCTCTGCGATCCAGTTCCTCGAGGGGACGATGCGCCAAGTGCTGGCCGCTGACTATTCGCGAGTTCCCACTGGGGCCTTGACCACCCCGGTGAACCTCGGCACCTTCACCCTGCCGCTGGGTGACATTGCCAGCGGCGGCACGACTTTCAACCTCAGTCTCCAGGTGACCGAGGAGGCCGTTTCCATGCGCTACCGGCCCATCCGCGTGGACCTGGGGTCGTTCGTTGCCACCAACCCCTCGACGTGGGTGTTCGACGGCGCCGTCAGCACCCTGGACTTCGACAACTCCAACACCATGCAGGCCTTCCGGGTCAAGCGCATCCAGGGCCTGGTGACCTGGAGCGAATATGAACTGGGGGCCCAGAAGCGGGAGATCCGCATGACCACCTTCCTGACGAAGGTTACCGAATGAGAGCGCCGGCGCCGCGCCAGGGCATGGCCCTGGTTGTCTCCCTGGTCCTGGCCATGGCCCTGCTCATCTTCGGGGTGTCCTTCACCCGATCGCTGTCCGACGTCAAACCGCAGAATCCGCAGTTGCTTCTGCGGGCCCAGCTCGATGTGCTGGCCGAGGGGCTGACCAACTATGCCTTGCTGAAGTTCAAAGAACTGCCTTCAGACTTCTACTATGCCTACTTCAAGGCGAACATTGCCACGCCCACGACCAGCCGCGACCTCGGACCCCTCACGGTGTTCCAGTCCGACGTCCTGATGCGCGGCGAGATTCCCGATCCCAACGACCCCACCCGGAACGCTTCCTACACCACGACCTACGAGGTCCTGTCGCAGAAGAAGTATACCGCCGACACCCTGGTCATCCGGACCACCGCCGAACTGGCCGGGGTGGTCCGCGAGGTCAAGCGGATCGTCCACGTCCGCCGGGAAAGGGATCTCTGAATGCGCCGCCCGCACGGTTTCACCCTGGTGGAAATCCTGATCGGCTGCGGACTCCTGGCTCTGTTCCTGACGGGCGCCTTCGCCATCTACCGGTCCGGCTCCGAAAGCTTCCTGCTGGGGAACTGGAAACTGCAGGCGCAGAAAGAGGCCCAGCGGTTCCTGGCGATGCTGGCGGCAGACCTGGCCCAGGCCAACAAGGTCGTGGTCATCGAGGCCGAGGACGCCGTGGTGGTGGCATCCACCCCGATCCACATCACTGCCGCCGGTTTTTCCGAGGAAAGCGCCGCCTTCGCCTCGGTCAACGTGCGGACCGCCGCCTGGACCCCCCTGGTGTTCTTCAGCATTTCCCGGCCCTGCGTCCGCGCCAGTGTCTTTTCCCCCGCGAAGCCGGGACGCTGGAAAGGGGTCAGCCTCTGGGCCCAGGACGGCAAGATCCTCTACACCCGCACGGGCGACCCCAATGTTTTCTCCACCACCCCCGCCAACCTGCCGGGCCCCGTGGTGGACTATCGCCCCCCGTCCCTCGGCGCGGGGAGCGATTTCGAGTCGGCCCCGGCCGCCGAGGACTTCCGCCAGGTGGTGCTGGAAGACGTCGAATCCATCGGGTTCCAGCGCAAAGTGCGGTCCGCTGAGGCGGGCAAGTCGGAAAGCGTCCTGCACATCCGGGTTCTCCTGCGCCGCCCGCGGCTGGCCGAGACGACCACGGTGGCCGAGTCCACCGATGCCACGATCCTCAACGAAACCATGATCCAAACCTTCTGAGGCAGGTGCCCCACCCATGCCATGCCGATCCCTCGCATCCCTGGTTGTCCTGTTGTGCCTTTCCCCCATCCTGTCGCCCCCCCTGCCCGCCCACGGCGCCGAACCGCCCTCCGGCCCTGCGGTCGCCGGCTTCATCGACCTCCGGCAGGTTCTGCTCCGGCATCCTCTGATGCGGGACTTCGACCTGCGTTCGCGCCGGTTCCAGAACACCGCCTCGGCCTGGGTCGCCGATCCCGAGGAGGCCAGGGCCCGCTACCAGGGCGAAATCGCCCGGCTCGAGGCCCAACAGAGCGATCTGGTCCAGAAGGTGAAGGGGGCTCCAGGAGCCCCTGGCCTGACCCGACCCTCTTCCCAGATCAAGGAGACCTGGGACCGCCTGTCCGAGATCCGGGTCCGGATCGCCTCCCTGAAGGAGGCGATCGAGGCGACCAGGCTGGCCGGCACCTATCTGCACGGGGCCGGCACCGGCGTGGAAAGCCTGGCCCCGATCATCAAGGGAATTGTCCGGGACGTGCGGACGATGGTCCGCGCCCTCTCCGCCCGGCACGGGGACATTCCCATCCTCGACCTGGCCTGCTTTCAGCCGGCCACGCCGGAACCGCCGCCCGACCGGAACCTGTTGTTCCAGAACCTCCAGGGCGGGGTCTGGCAGGGAAATCCTGACCCGCGTTTGCTGAAGGCGTGGCTGGGCGAATTTCGTCGTTTCCTGCGGCAGGAACAACCCGATCGCTTTTCACATCCCTTCCTCCACGGTTTCCTCGACCTGCGCCAGGAAGCCGTTTCGTCCCTCCAGTTCGGCACCCCCTGAGGAGGAATCCCCATGAACACCCCGCGCGCGTTTCCGGTTTTCCTGGTCGGCCTGGCCCTGCTGGTCTCGCTGGCCGCGGCGACCGCCCTCGAGGCCAAGGGATGGGCCACCGTCGATTACGCGATCCTCCTGGCCTTCCATCCCAAAATGGCCTGGTACGATTTTGCCGCCCAGCGGTTCTACCGGCCCGAAATCCCCCTGGGCAATGCCAAGGAGATGGCCAGACTGCGGGCAAAGGCCGACGCCCGGACGGCCGAGGTGCAGTCCCAAGTGGCGGAAGTTCGCCGGAACCGCAACCGCCTCCTGCAGGAACTGGGAAATCTCGACCAGCAAAGGCAGAACACCATCAACGAAATGATGCGGGAAGGGAAGGAAACCGGGTCCATCGAGGAAAGCTTCGCCCGCAAAAAGGTCCGTCTGCAGGAGGAATACGAGGCCCTGGACAAGGAATACCTGAAAGTGCAGGAAGCGGGGCTCGACGTGTTCTTCCTGTCCCGCGACGACAGCCGAAAATACCTGCTGACCATCATGGCCGAGATCGACACCGTTCTGGCCAGGATCTCCCGGGAACGAGGCGACCTGGCCATCCTCGACCGCTCCTTCGTCGCCCCGCCGGCCGTCGAATACCCCGCGCCGGTGGCCATGACCGGTCTCAACCTGACAGAGGCGAGCCTGTACGCCCAGCTCCTGCAGTCGAACTTCCAGCTTCCCCCCGGCACGACCGACCCCTCCACCCCGCCCGACCATGCCAAGCGGGTGGCCGCAGGCCTGGAGAGCCGCTTCCAGGAGGACTTCCAGAAGCTCCTGACCCAGGCCCCCACGGTCCAGCCCGTGATCGCCAACCTGCGGGCCCGCCTGTTCCTGGCCGGCGGCGAAGACCTCACCCCGGTGGCCCTGGCCAGGATCTTCGAGACGTACAAGGTGCCGGGCGACGCCGCCAACCGTCTCCTGCGGCTGGTTTCCCAGCTGGAATGAACTTTCGCCTTTTCCTGCCGGGCCTGCTGGTGGCCGGTGTCCTGGCGGCCCTGGGAACGGGCGGGCCCGCCGCCGCCTGCAGTATCTGGGAGCACCAATGGGTGGTTCTGCAGGAGGTTCGGTCGCATGTCCCTGGCGACGGTCTGCTTTCCATGTGGAACGTCTGGTATGTCGCCACGTTTGGGAAAGATCCGCCCCGACCCGAGATCTACCAGGAGGCTTCGTCGGCCCTTCCCGTTGCCTCATCCTCTTCTTCAGCCGGCATGGGGGATTCCTCCCTCCCGTCCCTGCCGCCGGCAGGTCAGAACCGCCTTCTGGTCTACGCTCCTGATTTCGAGGAACAGGATACCTGGAAATGTGACGAGGCCTTGTTGCCAGATCTCGTCCTGCGATGGGAGCATACGGAGCGCGCCATCGTCCGGTGGACAGAGCTGGACCCGTCAGGGAATGTCCTCGACATCGGGGAGACCCCTTTGTTGTACGGGTGGAACCAGACATTGGCTCTTGGCCGATGCCTGGTACCGATCGTCCAGTTCCAGCGCATCACCTCGTCCACCCAATCGACCAGTCTGTTCAGCCTTCTGGAGGCTCTGTTGCCCCGTGCCCCGGAAGTGCTTCGTGCCTCTGCCACTGCAACCCCGGAGCCGGAAGCCCACCGCTAGGATGGCGACCCCCGGGGTAGGTTTCGCCTCCTGCCGAAGGTAAGGAAGACGGGGCCCGTCAGTCTCCTGCCGCTGTTCCATCGAGGCCTGGATGACTTCGCCGGCCAGAAGATGGGGGTTTGGTGAAAGAAATTTTGCCTTACCGGCTTATCCCCCCGACTCTATAATGAAGACAGAGAGAACCATTCGGAATTGGCAAGAGGTGGTCTATGAACAGCGCGAACCCAGCCCGGGTGTCCTGGTTCCTGGCCGTGAGTCTGTTGGTAATCGGGTACGGGGTGGCCGGCCCGGTTTTCGGCCTTGCCACCGAATATGCCCGCAACGGCGAAGTGTACGTCCTCATCGGTGATGGGCCGGAAAAAGGGGTCTACCGCCTGAATGACCCAGCCCGCGAGGGGATTCCGGTCAGCGGCGACACCCCTCTGTACGACCCGGGCACTTCCTATGGCATCTCGGTGAACCTCAACCGCCATGTCTTCACCTTTACGGAAACGATTGCCAATGACTACGTCCTGTTGCCTGGAAACATCGACGTCGACATCAAACCGGTGGGGCAAAACATCATGCAGGGATTCCACTGCGATCACCGCAGTTATTGGAACGAGCATTTCACCCCCATCTACACGACTTCGGGAGCTCCGTCGAATTATTCCGGCTACTATACCCTTACCCCGACCGCCTATGGCTACAGCGCCTACCGCAGTGTCGGCAGTTGTTGCGGCTGTGGCGCCCCCAGAGTGCCCAATACCTGGCCGGTATACGTGGTCAGCCGCAATGCCGCCGGGAAAGGCAGTATCCCCAACGGGTCCTGGTACCAGTCCAAGGACGCGGATACGGCCGGCCGGCCGGGCAAGGCCTACCGCGACCGGGTCGAGGGCAAAGCCCATAAATACGATCTGCTGGAATGGTGGGCGGGTATTGCGGGAAACACGCCCCAGAACCAGGGCAAGCGGGCCGAGTCGTATGAAAAGAAGATCTACCGCGCCATCCTGGGTTCCTGCATCGACCCCTGCGGCACCAACCAGACCAACCTCACCCAGGATGCCGACCCGCAGTATGTCTCGATCTCCCTGTCCTCGATGGGCCGGACCTACTGCTACACCCGCACCCAGACCTCGACCAGCGACGGCAAGGTGACCCTCGACCTGGCCGACTACGGCGGCCCCCTGGTTGGCGCCGCCCGCAAGAACGACCTCACCACCCAGTGGGTGGGCTGTTCCCTGCGCAATACCGGTTCTGACTACGTCTACGTGCTGGGCAGTCAGGTCATCAAGGACTGGCTGACCGCTCTGGGTTACACCATCCCGTCCGGGTTCAATGTCACCTCCGTCTCGGTCTCCGATCAATGGTATCTGAAGGGCGGCATCGTGTTTGCCTACAACGCCGGCAACGGACGGGCCTACCAGTTCACCCGCACCGAAAACAGCGACGGCAGTGAAGGATCGACCTCGTTCTACCGAAGCATCGACCTGGGGACCGGCATCGACGACATCAAGGCCGATGGCAAGGGGGATCTGTTCTACAGCAAGACCGCCTATTTCCCGGCCAATGCCGCAGGTTTCACCCCCGCCGATGTGGCCACCATCGCCTGGACCGCTGTCTCTCCCGACACCGGCGTGGCCAAGGGCCGTCTGGTCTTCAACCAGAAGGTCACCAAGAGCGTCTACCAGCTTCCCAACGGGGCAACCACCGGCCAGCTGGTCAACAGCGTGTTTCTGGGCTACAACAAATGGGAGCAGTTCTTCTGGGTGCCCATGACCCTGTCTGATGGCCGGTCCTACCTCGCCCTCAACCGCACGAACTACGTGGCGGTCCTCCCCACCTCGGACTGGCATTGGATCGACACCCTTCCGGCCAAGGACCCCACCCCTTCGGTGGCGTTGCCCACCCGGGTTCAGCTCGGTGTCATCAACGTCGCGTCGCCGCCCGACCCGGGCGGGGCCTCTTCGGTGATCGACATCGTCGGCCCGGTCAACGACATCACCACCGATGTGCCGCAGGGGTATTACACCTTCCGCGTCGAGAACGCCCCCCGCTGGGAGCGCGACGACTGGAATGCCAACAACAAGAACAACGTCACCGACACCAACGGCAACGGCACCCTGGGCTACTTTGTCGCCACCGTCTCCAAGGCGGGATCCTACGTCAGTTCCCTGCTCTCCGACCACGTCCTGTACGAGTGGGCCATCTATCAGATCCAGGACGCCTACGGCAAGGTTCTGACCCCGGCCCCCCTCGTGGCGAAGTCGGGGTCGGGCTCCACGCCCGAATTCGCCGTCAGCCCCGACATCGGCCGCTACTTCACCGCGGGCGTGTACCAGATCATGTGCCGGGCCAAATACAAGTGGTACAACTACAATGCCCTGCCGTTCGGCTCCACTGTCCTGGACAAGCCTTCCGTCCTGGTGGGCTTCGACATGGCCAACCCCGCCCCCTGGCCCGCCTGCCTGGTGGCCACCCAACCGGCGGGTTTCAAGCCCGTTCCCGCCGATACCGCGGTGACCATCCTGCGGGTCAACGTGCAACCCCCCATCTTCCTGGGCAAACCCACCGACATCCAGTGCAAGCTGGCCACCGCCACCGTCTTCCAGGATCCCTCTGTTGCAGGATCGTACAAGTATTTCGCCATCGACGAACAGGTGCAGTATCACTGGAAGCTGAAGGAGGAAAGCGCGCTGTTCAACCTGCCGACGGTCACCGACAGCAACAAGGTCGGGGCCGTCCGCTGGCGTGACCCGGAGGCCTCGTATGACTGGTCCTACTCGGTCATTCTGCCGGGCAACAACTCCTACGCCATCACCGTGGCCACCCATTCGACCTCGCTCGACACGGCGACCAAAGTCCAGTTCGGACTGCCTTTCCCCACCGATCCTGTGCTGGCCCAGCTCAGCTGTTTCGCTTCACGCCGGTGGGAATATGATTACAAGGCCTATGACCCCCTGGGGAACCCTCTGGGAATCTACACCAAGACCGACGTTGCCAGTTACTCCGCCAACGTGACCCTGCTGGTGCGCGACCGGACCCCGCCCCAGATCGTTTCCATCAACGGCGCGGCCCTGCCGAACCTGACCTTGCAGGGCCGGACGGGCGACACCCTGTCCTCTGTCACCGGCAACCCCGCCGCCCTGCAGGTGGTGGTCCGGGACAACAACCCCTTCGGCAACGCCACCCTGACCTGCCCCATCAGCGGAATTTCCCGGCATTCCAAGGCGAAACAGATGGGAAGCTTCCAGTATGAGACCGGTGCCGGCAAGGTGCTGGTGCCCTTGTCCACCCTCCCGGCTCTGGCTTCGGATACGGGCCTGACCGCGGCGCAGATCAAGGCCAATGTTCAGGCCGGCAATCCCGTGGGGGCGATGGCGGCCGACGATGCCGCCAAGATACTGTGGTATTCAGCCCCCGGCCAGGACCTGCTGGCCAACGGCACCACCGACACCCTGTTCAAGGTCAGCCGCTCCTTCCCCACCGTCCCGGCCGGGTCGTTGTTCAGCGAGGTCGCCTATTCCCTCGACATCTCCTCGATGCGGCATTTCAGCCGGGCCGATTTCAGTTCCACCCCCGCCGACAAGTATGAGCATCCCACCCGCCTGCCCCTGAACTTCGCCAACAACGCCCCGGGGTATGACAACGCCGGCGGCATCCCCTCACCCCACGCCGGGTATGCCATCGCCGTCTCGGCCCAGGATGCCTCCGGCCTGCGCGACAACCGGGTGATGGTCGGCAACATCGAGGTTCTCGACAACAAGCGGCCGGTCCTCTACCTGCTGGTCACCGACATGAAGACCAACCTGACCGAGGCCGTTCCCTTCGACATCAGCGCCTTCTCCGATCCCAGCCTCGCCAGCGAGAGCATTCATGGCTGTTACAACATGCTGGGGAACACCGAGACCTGGAAGCCTGACTCCACGGGCGTCTTCTCGTCCGGGTTCACCATCTATGCCCCTCAACTGCTCGGGTTCCCGCCGCCCGCGATCACCGACCTGGGCGTTTTTGCGGCGCAACACCCGCAACTGATCGACAACGAGGTCGAGACCATCCTGCAGTTGCGATGGCTCGACAACATCGCGGTGGCCACGGCCGCCGCGGTGGCGCCCCGCTTCACCCTCAAGGGGCCGGATTCCGGCAGTCTGTATTTCAAGGACGGCATGACCGAGGTCACCCTCCATGCGGGCCTTTCGGAAAACTACACGGTCCGCACCCTGTTCCGGCAACCCGGCGTCTACCGGATCACCGCCGAGGTCAAGGATACCGCCCTCAAGATCGACCGGACCGACAATGCCAACAACCGCAAACTGGAGTTCGGCCTGGTCGTTGTGCCCACCACCATGACCATCCGCGTCCTCGACCGGGAAAGCAGCCGCAAGTAATCCCGAAGCAATCCCGCCCTCCGCTTCGGATCCCGGGAAACCCCGCCAGCCGGCGGGGTTTCTGGTCCGCGGCCGGCGTCAACCCGACCGGCCGGGGTTGACCTGGGCCCGTGCGGCCGCCAAGGATGAAGCGGCGCACCACGCCGATGGCGCGCGCCCTGCCAGGGAGCCCTGCCGCGGAGTCAGAAGGCGGCAGGGGCCTTGGGGTCAGACCAGGCGGGAACGCAGGATGTCGTGCAGGTGGAGGAACCCGGTCACCCGCTCGCCGTCGACCACCACCAGCGAGGTGATCGCCTTTTCCTCCATGATCTTGAGGGCCTCCATGGCCAGACGGTCGGCGGTGATGCGGCGCGGGTTCCGCACCATGACCTCGCCGAGGGTCTTGCGCAGGTCGCCGTCGGTGCGTTCGAAGAACCGCCGCAGATCGCCGTCGGTGAAAATGCCCAGCAGGCGGCGGTCGGGGCCGGCGATCACCAGCGCGCCAAAGCCGCCCTGGGACATGCGGATGATCCCTTCCTTCAGCGGGAGGTCAGGCGCGGCGAGGGGGATGCGCTCGTCCCGGTGCATGAGGTCGCCGACGGTGAGAAACCGGCGGCCGAGACTGCCTGAGGGGTGCAGGCGGGCGAAGTCCTTCTCCTTGAAACCGCGCGCCTCGAGCAGGGCGATGGCCAGGGCGTCGCCCATGGCCATGGTCACCGTGGTGGAGCTGGTCGGGGCCAGGTTCAGCGGGCAGGCCTCGCGCTCGACGGAGGTGTCGAGGACCACGTCGGCCATGCGGGCCATGGTGGAGGCGGGGTTGCCCACCATGGCCACCAGGCGGGTGCCGATCCGGCGCAGGAAGGGGATCAGCTTGACGATCTCCTCGGTCTCGCCGGAATTGGAGAGCATCAGGACGACATCCTGCTCGGTCACCATGCCGAGGTCGCCGTGGAGAGCCTCGGCGGGATGGAGGAAGAAGCTGGGGGTGCCGGTGCTCGAGAGGGTGGCCGAGATCTTTTTGCCGACCAGGCCCGACTTGCCGATGCCCGACACGATCAGGCGGCCGGGGGCGGTCAGGATCAGGTCGACGGCGGTCAGCAGACGCTGGTCGAGACGGCGGGCGGCGTCCAGGATGGCCTGGGCCTCGCGCTCGAGGACCTCGCGGAAGACGGTGGACAGGGCATCGTGGGGCCGGGCCGGGGAGTCGGGCATGGTGGTCGTTCCCTCCAGGTCTTCACCATAGCAGGCCGGACCCCCTGGGCGCAAGGCCGGGCCGGGGCCAGCGCCAATCTTGTCCTCGCGGTCAGAGCGGGAGAAACCCCGCTCTGACCGGCCGCTTGGCCAGGGGCCGGTCACCGGCCCCTGGACCCCTGGTGTCTGCCTGCCGAACGCGCCGCGTTCGGCAGGCCGCCCGCCTGCTTCGCGGGCGTCCAGATGGTGCGTCTCTGCGGCCAATGCAGGTGTCGGGCCGGCGTTTGCCCTGCAGGCCGGGCCCTTGGCCCGTTCGATGCCGCCAGGCAGGATCGACAGAAGAACAACGGCCCGCGCCGGAAGGCGCGGGCCGTCAGCAGGGCGGGCCGGGGGTCAGAAGGCGATCTTCTCGTCGACGACCGGGACCAGGTTGGAGCCGATGACGGTGTAGTAGCCGGCCGTCCCCTTCGGGGCGGGGATCTTCAGGCTGACTTTGCCTTCGGGGCTGGTGCGGCCGGTGACCCAGAGGTCGAACTTCTCGGAATAGAAGGTGACATGGGCGTCGGCGACCGGCTTGCCGTCCGTGGTCAGCACGGTGAAATCGGCCTGCGATTCGGTCTCACTGCCGGAGGGGCGGGCGTCGATCTTGGCGGTGACCGGCCGGCGGGTGCGCACCAGGGTGGTGCCGTCGCCGAACCAGTGCCACTGCTCGGCCATCTTCACGCCGGCGCTCTTGGCCTCGGTGCCGTGCTGTTCGAGACCCTTCAGGATGCCGTTCAGCATCAGGGCCCCGGCCGTCTTGTAGGTGTCGTTGATCAGGTAGTTGAGGTTGATCTCCTTCTGCACGTCGCAGGGAGGGACCCAATCCTGGTTGGTGGTCGATCCGAAGATGCCCACCGCCCCGGCGGGGTTTTCGATGTCGCCGGCCTTCATCCAGGCCTCGGCGAAGCAGTCGGGGCCGGTGGCGAAGTTGCCGTTGACGCAGGCGACGCTGATGATGAAGGGGAGTTTCCATTTGTTGGTCAGGGCGCGGCAGTCGGCGGTGCTGAACCCGGTGGTGACCCAGGCGTCCTTACTGCCGTGACCGATGTAGTTGATCAGGGCGCGGCCTTCATTGACGCCCTTGGCGACGTCGGCCTTGCTGGCTTTGCCGGTGGGAACCGGGTGGCTCGGGGCGGCCGGGGCGGCCGGGGCCGCGGGGCTGGCCGTGGAGGCGACCGGCCCGGT
>CAZKPI010000093.1:0-11559 GCA_964554555.1 uncultured bacterium | reverse complement strand
GCCCGGGCGGCCGGCTGGGCGATCGGCCGGGCGGCCGGCTGGGCGGCCGGCTGGGCGGCGCCGCAGGAAAGGCAGAACCGGCTGTGCTCCGGCAGTGACACCCCGCAGGCCCCGCAGACCAAAGCGATGGCAGGGGCCAGGGCCGCCAGGCAGAAGGCGACTGCCAGCCAGCAGATCCGATGCATGCGTTCCTCCCGGCCGGCGAAGGGTCCTGCCGACACCGGCCTCGTTCCGATCATACATCGGCAGGCGCACGGCGACAATATCCCGGCATTGTTCGCGCGGGCGGGAGTCTGGTAGACTGTGGCCTTCCGGCGGTCCGCCGGCAGACATTCCCAGCGGTCGCCGCATCGGCCAAGGACCATCCATGATCAACCTGTCGAACGTCACCGTCACCCACGGCAAGCGCACCCTGTTCCGCAACGCCGGTTTCCTCGTGCGGCCGGGGGACAAGATCGGCCTCGTCGGGCCGAACGGCGCCGGCAAGACGACGGTCTTTCGGCTGATCATGGGCGAGGAGACGCCGGCCGAGGGTGAGGTGCAGATCATCTCCGGCATTGTGCTGGGCTACTTCTCCCAGGACGTCGGCGAGATGGCCGGCCGCACCGCGCTCGAAGAGGTGCTGGCCGGAGCGGGCAAGGTGCACGAGATCGGGAGGCAACTGCACGAGCTCGAGCACCGCATGGCCGACCCCGGCGGCTTGAGCGATGCCGAACTGGAGCGGTACGGCAAACTGCAGGAGGAATTCCTGCACCGGGGCGGCTACGAGGTGGAGACCCGCGGCCAGACCATCCTCAACGGCCTGGGCATCGGGCCTGACCGCTGGGACCAGCCCGTCGAGTCCTTTTCCGGCGGCTGGAAGATGCGCATCGCCCTGGCCCGCATCCTGGTGCTGAACCCCGACGTTCTGCTTGCCGACGAACCGACCAACTACCTCGACGTCGAGTCGATCGTCTGGCTCGAAGCCTGGCTGAAGGAGTTCAAGGGCGCGCTGGTGATGACCAGCCACGACCGCGAGTTCATGACCCGCGTCTGCTCCCGCACCGTCGAGGTGGCCGGCGAGACGATCACCACCTACAGCGGCGACTACGACTTCTATCTGCGGGAGCGGGTGATCCGCCGCGAGCAATTGCTGGCCGCCCAGCGGCGCCAGCAGGCCGCCCTGGCCAAAGAGGAGGAGTTCATCGCCCGGTTCGCGGCCCGCGCCTCGCACGCGGCCCAGGTGCAGTCGCGCATCAAGACCATCGAGAAGATCGAGCGGATCGTGGTGCCGCCCGATCCCAAGGTCATCAAGTTCGAGTTCCCTCCCACGAAGCGCAGTGGCGACGTGGTGGTCGACTTCCAGGGCCTGGCCAAGTCCTGGCCCCTGTCCGACGGCCGGGAACGGCCCGTGTTTTCCGGGGTGACGGGGAAGGTTCTGCGCGGGAACCGGATCGCCCTGACCGGCGTCAACGGCGCCGGCAAATCCACCTTCCTCAAGGTGGTCAGCGGCCTGACCCAGCCCACCGCTGGTACCTGCACGCTGGGGGCCAGCGTCCAGCTCGGCTATTTCAGCCAGTATTCGTGCGAGGCCCTGAAGGCCGGGCGCACCGTTTTTGAGGAGATCCAGGAGCGTCTGCCGATGGCCACCGTCGGCTACATCAAGAACCTGCTCGGCGCCTTCCAGTTCTCGGGTGACGATTCCGACAAGAAGGTGTCGATCCTGTCGGGGGGCGAGAAGACCCGCGTCATGCTGGCCGCCCTGCTTACCCAGCCGGTCAACTTCCTGGTGCTCGACGAGCCCACCAACCACCTCGACATCGCCAGCCGCGAGGTTCTGCTCGAGGCCCTGCGGGAGTTCGACGGCACCGTCCTGCTGGTCAGCCACGACCGCTACTTCCTGCACCATCTGGCCAACCGGGTCTTCGAGATCGGCCACGGCTCGCTCACCGCCTACGAGGGCGACTACGACTACTATCTGCGCAAGCGGGCGGAGCGGCACGGCCCGGCGAATGGTTGAGCCCTGCCGGGAGCGGGAGGCCACGCCAGGGATGAACGCGGATGGACGTCAGTCATGCGGACCGGCACCCGGGATGCCGCCGTCGGACGTCCGGGGTCACCGGGGAGGTCTGGAAGAGATGTCCCGTCCCGCACAGCGGTCCTAGCATCAGGGGAAGGGTGCATGTCGGAGGGAATCCATGGGTGGCGGCGGTTTCATGAGCTGTTGCGCCCCTATGCCCGGCTGACGGCCGGGGCCTACCTGGCCCTGCTGGGCATCAACACCCTGGCCCTGGCGATGCCGCAGTTCATCCGGTGGATCGTCGACCGGGGCATCGGCGGCCGCGATCCCGGTCTGGTGGCGCGGTCGGCGGCCGCCCTGCTGGCCCTGTCCCTGCTCAAGAGCGGGCTCACATACCTGCAGGGGATGTGGACGGAGACCGCCTCGCAGGGGGTGGCCTACGACCTGCGCAACGCCATCCACCGGCAGATGGCGCGCCTGTCGTTCTCCTGGCACGACCGCAGTGAGACCGGCCAGGTGCTCACCCGTGCCATCCAGGATGTCGAGCGGATCCGGTTCATCACGGGCCGGGCCTTCCTGCGGGTGGCCGACGGGATTGTGCTGTTGTTGGGCACCGCCGTGATGCTGGTCCTGATGCATCCCGGGCTGGCCGCCCTCGCTCTTGCCCCCATGCCGGTCATGGCCTGGCGGGCCTGGGCCCTGGGCCGGCGGCTCCGCCCCCTCTCGCTGGTCATCCAGAAGCAGGTGGCCCGGCTGACCTCGCGGCTTGAGCAGAACCTGCGCGGCATCCGCCTCGTCAAGGCGTTTGCGCAGGAGGAGGCGGAGATCGACCGGTTTGCGCGGCAGAACCGGCGGTGGCTGGCTCTCCAGGCCGGATTGGCCCGGCTGAGCGCCGTCCAGGGGCCCCTGATCAACCTGATCGCCAACCTGGGAACGGTGCTCGTCATCGGGGGCGGCGGCTGGCTGGCGGTGCGGGGGGCCCTCACCCTGGGCGAGCTGGTCGCCTTCACCACCTACCTGGGCCAGCTGATCGTCCCGGTGCGGCGGCTGGGCAACATCATCCCGGCGCTGGCCCAGGGCGCCGCCGCGGGGGAGCGCATCTTCGAGATCCTCGATGCGGTGTGCGAGGTGCGCGACGCCCCCGGCGCCGTCCCCCTGCCGCCGGTGCGCGGGGAGGTGCGGTTCGAGCGGGTCTCTTTCTCCTATGGCCGCGGCCGCCAAGTCCTGCGCGAGGTCTCCTTCACCGTCGCCCCCGGCCAGGTGGTCGCCCTGCTCGGGGCCACCGGTTCCGGCAAGTCCACCGTGATCAACCTGCTTCCCCGCTTCTACGACCCCACCGGGGGCCGCATCCTGGTCGACGGTCACGATATCCGGGGCGTGACGCTGGCCTCCCTGCGCGACCAGGTGGGGATCGTCCTGCAGGAGACCACCCTGTTCGCCGCCACCATCCGCGACAACCTCCGGTTCGGCCGTCCCGACGCGGGCGACGAGGAGCTGATCGCCGCCGCCCGGGCCGCCCAGGCCCACGAATTCATCAGCGCCATGCCGCAGGGCTACGACACGGTCATCGGGGAGCGCGGGGTGACCCTGTCGGGCGGCCAGAAACAGCGGGTGGCCATCGCGCGCACCCTGCTCAAGAACCCGCGCCTGCTGATTCTCGACGATGCCACCGCCAGTGTCGATACCGGCACCGAACAGCTGATCGGGGAAGCGCTCGACCGCCTGATGGAAGGCCGCACCTGTTTCGTCATCGGCCGCCAGTGGCGCGGAAATGGTCACCGTGGCCCTGCGCCGGGCCGACCTCATCCTCGTCCTCGACCGGGGCCGCCTCGTCGCCCGCGGCACGCACGAGGAACTCCTGCGCACCTCGGGCCGGTATGCCGACCTGTGCCGGCCGCTGGCGGGGGGAGGTCCCGCGTGAGCTTCACCATCGGGTCCTCCGGTTCCAGCATGGGTCCGCGCTCGGCCATTCGCTGTTTCGGGCAGGAGGGGGAGGGTCGGGCTTTCGACGCGGCGATCCTGCGGCGACTGCTGGAGTTCCTCCTTCCCCACACCGCCGGCCTGGTTGCGGCGATGGGGGCCATGCTCGGGACGTCACTGCTCGCCCTGGCCACACCCTGGCTGATCAAACTCGCCATCGACCGGGACATCGCCGGCGGCGACCTGACCGGGCTGGGCCGCACGGCGCTGGCCATGACCGCGGTCTACGCTGGCATCTACCTGCTGACGGGCCTCCAGCAGTTCCTGCTGTCCCGGATCGGGTTGCGGATTCTGGCCACCCTGCGCGGACGGCTGTTCCGGCACCTGCAGGAGCTGTCGCTGTCCTGGCACCACTCCCACATCGTGGGGGTGACCATCTCGCGGGTGATCAGCGATGTGGCGGTGCTCAACGATCTGTTGAGCGAGGGGGTGGCCGCCCTGCTGGGCGACCTGGTGGTGCTGGCGGGCATCGTGGCCGTCATGCTGAGCCTGGAGGCCCGCCTCGCTCTCGCCTCCTTCGCGGTCCTGCCGCTGATGCTGGCGGCCACCTGGGTGTTCTCGCGCAAAGCGCGGGCGGCCTGGCGCCAGACGCGTCAGCGGCTGGCCGCCGTGATCGGCGGGCTGGCCGAGGACCTGTCGGGGATCCGGGTCATCCAGGCGTTCGCGCGGGAGGGGGTGTCGGCCGAGCGGTTCGAGGAAGTCAACCGGGCGAACCGCGATGCCAACATCGGGGCGATGTCGCTGTCGTTCCTGTTCCTGCCGACGGTCGAGTTCCTGGGCACCGTGGCGACCGCGATCGTGCTGTGGGTCGGGGGCGGTGCGGTGGCCCGCGGGGAACTGACGCTCGGCACGGTGGTGGCGTTCCTCGCCTACGTGACCCGGTTCTTCCAGCCGATCCAGGACCTGTCCCAGCTCTACACCACGATGCAGTCGGCGATGGCGGGGGGGGAGCGGGTGCTCGAACTGCTCGACACCCGGCCGGCGGTGGCCGACCTGGCCGGGGCGGAGGACCTGCCGCCGCTGGCGGGGAGGATCGAACTGCGCGGGGTCGGGTTCCGCTACCAGCCCGACACGCCCGTTCTGCAGGACATCGACCTGGTTGTTGAACCGGGGATGACGGTGGCGCTGGTCGGGCCGACCGGGGCTGGCAAGACCACGCTGGCGAGCCTGGTGGCGAGGCTGTATGACGTGACGGAAGGGGCGGTGCTGGTCGACGGCCGCGACGTGCGCGAGGTGACGCAGAGGTCCCTGCGCCGGCAGACCGGGCTGGTGCCGCAGGATCCCTTCCTGTTCGCGGGGACGATCGCCGACAACATCCGGTTCGCCCGGCCGGCCGCCTCGGCGGCGGCGGTCGAGGCCGCGGCCCGGTCGGCCAACGCCCACGGGTTCATCGCCGGTTTGCCCGACGGCTATGCGACCCGCATCCTTGAGGGCGGGGTCAACCTGTCGCTCGGCCAGCGTCAGCTGATCTGCATTGCGCGGGCGGTGCTGGCCGACCCCCGGATCCTGATCCTCGACGAGGCCACGGCCAGCGTCGACACGGTAACCGAGGGGCTGATCCAGGAGGCCCTGCAGAGACTGCTGGCCGGCCGCACCTCGCTGGTCATCGCCCACCGGCTGACCACGGTCGAGAAGGCGGATCTGATCTGCGTTCTCGCCGGCGGCCGGATCGTGGAGCGGGGGACCCACCCCGGCCTGCTGGCCCAGGGCGGCCTCTACGCCGACCTGTACCGGCGGCAGTTCGGCGGCGGCCGGGGGCGGGAAGAGATGCCCCCGCGGGGGGACCCGACCGGCTGAGCGGGTCACCGGTTCGCCGACATTCAGCAGGCTCCTGCCAGGTTCCTGTTGGGTCTTCTGGAAATCGATTCTGTGTCGGCAGTCCGGGCAAATGAGGCCGTTCATGCGGGGCCGCCCGGGATCACTCCTTCCGGGCGCGGCGGCGCAGGTGGAGGAGGACGAACAGGCCCAGCCCGGCGGCCCATGGCCGCAGGAGGCGCTCCAGGAGCTGAAGGGGCCGGAACGCCGCTTCGGGCAGGGAAAAGGGCGACCCCATACCGCCGCTGGCCAGGTACAGGAACGGCTGGAACGGCCGGCATACCACCAATTCGAGGCCGGGGAACCGCTCGGCGAATCGCTCCCGTTCGCGCTGGAACAGGATCCAGGCCAGGGCGTTGTTGCCGCCCGTCAGCGGATCCCCGCGGTTGCCTTCCCAGAGCGGGCGGTCAGGGTCGAACTCTTCTGTGTGGAGCGTCCGGTAGACCAGAGAGGCCCACCAGCCGCCCCACGGCTCGATCATCACCAGGCGGCCCCCCGGTGCCAGACAGCGGACCGCTTCGTCGAAGAATTGGCGGGGGGCGGGAAGGTGGTGCAGGACATTGATCAGCACCAGCCCCCCCAGCACCCCGTCCCGTACCGGCAGGCGGCCGCCGTCGGCCGCCAGGTCGAGACCCGGCTGGCAGGTGACCTCGGAGCGGATGACCCCGGGCACGGCCTGCCCGAGAAAGCCCGGCCCGGAACCCAGCTCCAGGACGGGGCCTGGCGGAGAGGCCCCGAGGCAACGGGCAATCTCCTGGTACCAGCCGGCCAGCACCCGCCGCAGGAACGGCTTGCCGGCCAGGATCGCCCGCCGGACGGCGGGAAGGTCAGGCGGCCTTCCGGGGACGGGCGCGGGCGGCCGGTCATGGCTCCCGGTCATGGCGTCCCTTCCCCATGGTCCTGGGTCGAGTGATATAAAACAGTGAAATGTACAAGAACATATCGGCCGTGGCCCGATCTGCACCCGGCGGCGGAGGCGGCCGCCGGTTGCCGCCGGCCGGCGGGAGGGTGAGGTGATCGGAGCCGCTCCTCATACGAACTTGAGGCGGCGGGCCGCGAACACCACCATCTGGAGGAGGAGCCAGCCGTGCGTCCAGCGGTCGATCTTGGTGGTGCCGTAGGAGCGGTCGCGGTAGCGGATGGGGATCTCGACGATCTTCAGGTTCCGCTTGGCGGCGCCGAACAGCAGGTCGAAATCGCCGAAGGGGTCGAAATCACCGAAATACGCCCGCCCGGCGGCGATCGCCCGTTCGTCGCATCGCCAGAGGGCCTTGGTGCCGCACAGCGTGTCCTTGATGGGCTGGGACAACAGCCAGGTGAAGGCCAGGCTGAAGAACTTGTTCGCCAGGAAGTTGAGGAACCGCATGGCCTCGCCCTCCATCGGGTAGACCAGCCGGACCCCGTTGACGAAGCGGCCCCGGCCCGCCGCCAGCACCTCGTAGAACCGCGGCAGGTCCTCGGGCGTGACGGTCAGGTCGGCATCGAGGATCATCAGGATGTCGCCGGTGGCCCGGGCGAACCCCAGGCGCATCGCGTCCCCTTTCCCCTTGCCGGTCTGTTTCAGATGCAGGCAGGGAAGGTCGGGAAAGGCGGCGCGGCAACGCTCGATCTCCTCGGGGGTGCCGTCGGTGGAGCCGCCCTCGACCAGCACCAGTTCGGTCCGGCGGCCCATGCGCGGCAGACGCTCGAACAGCGGCCGGATGTTCCCGGCCTCGTTGCGCGCCGGCACGATCACCGAGACCGAGGGGATGGTCCCGCGGGGAGGCGTGTCCTCCCCGGGCGGCATGGCGGGGTGTTCCCCGTTTCCGGAACCGTTCCCGACGGTTGCTCCGCTCTCCGGACGGCCGCCGGCCCCTGCCGCGGCTTCGGCCTGCGGCCTTTCGGCCCGGGCGGCCGCCGCTCCCAGGTGACGGCAGGGGTCGGCGAGTGGTGGAATGGCCAAAAAGAAATGCGACAGGGCCAGGTGGCGGAAGGGAGGGATCCTGGCCAGGAACCGGTTGGCCAAGGTGGCGAGGCCCGGCACGGGGAGGGGCAGGAGGATCTCCTCCCAGTGGCGGAGGGTCTCGAACCCCGACAGGGCCAGCAGGTTGATCAGGTCGCCGGGGGCGAACCAGTTCTGGGGCAGGACGGGCCGCGCGAGGCCGATGGCCCGGGCCCAGGTCAGAGGCAGTTCCCACAGGCGGCTGACCAGATTGGCGGCCAGGAACCCGGTGGGCCGGAGCAGAGGCCGCAGACGGGCCAGCACCTCCTGGACGTCCCACAGGTCGTTGACCAGGTCGGACAGGACGATCACGTCGAACGGCTCGCCGTCCCAGGTGAAGGTGTGGGCGTCGGCCTCCTGGAAAGTCAGGGCCGGGAACCGGCGGCGGGCCCGCTCGACCATCTTTCCCGCGAGGTCGATGCCGAGCCCGAAGGAGGGCTCGAGGGCGGCCAGCAGGGCCCCTTCCCCGCACCCCACCTCGAGGACGCGCTGGCCGGGCGGTATCAGGAACCGGTAGATCTCGGCCAGGCGGGCGTGGTATGCCCCGCCCAGGTTCCAGGGGCGGGGGCGGGTGGCGGCCACCCGGTTCCAGTGGTCGCGGCGCGCCGCGAGGAAGCGGGCGCGGCCGGCGTCGGCGGGCGGGGCGGCAACGGCGGGGGTGGTCATCGGGGACCTCCGTGAGCACAAGGGATGGCGGAGAGGCGGTGGGTGGTGGTCATGGTCATCGGGAGCCCTCCCTCGGTTGGGCGGGGCCGGCCGCCGTCCGGCGCCGGAAGAGCCGGATGTCGGCGTTCTCGTAGATCATCTGGTGGTCGGGCGAAGCCTGCAGGCGGCGGTCGAACGCGGCCAGCCCGCCGGCCGTGAAGGCGGGGTAGCCGGGCAGATACTTCGGCAGGACCACCAGGTCGGCCTCGGCCAGCTTCAGCGGAAAGTAGTACAAGGCCGGCCGCCGCCAGAACCGCGCGGCCACGGCCGGCGGGGCCGACAGCGAAGCGTCGGGCGGAATCCACGCGGCGAGGGGGTCGAGATTGGCGGCCAGTTCGGCCAGGCGCGGATCGACCCCTTCCCAGGCCCAGGCGAGGGTCGGCACCACGAAGAGCGAGAGGCCCAAGGCCAGCAGGGTCAGCCCGGTCAGCAGGCCCCGGCGCCAGGCGGGACCGAGGGCGGCGGCCGAGTGCAGGCTGGCGATCAGCAGTATCGTGCCGAGGGCCGCCCCGTAATGGTGTCCGAGCAGGGCGGTGTCGGTCGAGGCCGAGAGCAGGTTCTGGGCGGCGGCGGGCAGGGCGGCCAGGAGCATGGGGGTGGGGCGCAGGAGGGGCAGAGCCAACAGCGGGCCGAGCATGCCCAGCAGGTAGCGGCCCTTTCCGCCCGAAGTCAGCACGGCGAGGGTCTCCCCCGGCCCGGCCGCCAGGTGGGCATAGCGGCCGAAGGCGTGACCGGAGATGCCGAGCGGGATCAAAAGGCCCAGGTAGAGGAGGAAGGCGGCGCCGGCCATGGCGTAGCCCCGGCGGTCGGCGGGCCAGGTCCAGGCCAGGGCGAACAGGAAGAAGGCCGCGGTCAGGGCCAGTTCCTCACTTCCCGCCGCCAGCAGGGCCAGCAGGCCCACGGCGGCGGCCCGCCGGCCGCTGGCGGCGGCGAGGGCGGCCCCCGGCAGGAAGAGCGGGGCCAGGTGGCGGAACGAGAAGTCGTAGGTGGTCTGCGCCAGCGCCAGCTGGGGATGCAGGAGGAAGACCACCGCCGCCGCCGCGCCGGCCCGGCTGTCTCCGGCGCCCAGCCGGCGGGCCAGCAGGCCGGCCAGCACCGCTCCGCCGGCGTGGGCGAGATGGACGACGGCCGACAGGGTGAGCGGATGGGGGGCGGCCGCGAACAGCCAGGACAGCGGGTAGAGCAGGAGGTGCACGTGGAACCGGAACAGTTCCATCGTCTCCTCGGTCATCACGGTCACCGTCCACCCCAGCCCCAGGGAATGGCGGTAGAGGAGCTGGGCCCAGAAGGCGGTATCGACGCCGAGGTCCCAGGCCTGCCACCGGAGCCAGCTGACCCGGAAGCAGAAGAGCGCCCAGGCCAGGGCCAGCAGGCCGAGGAAGGCGAGAAACCTCCGGGAGGGTGGGGGCACCGGGGGGGCCCACCGCCGATACCCGGGTTTTCGGGAGGGCGGGAGAGGCAAGCCGTCAGGGGGTCCATCATCAGGAAACACTATACCCCAGTCCGGAGTTTCCCTCCTCCCCCCTCTCATGCTATTCTCCCGACGCTTGAGATCCATTCCCCTACTGCCCTTACGTTCTGCCCTTCCGCAACATTTCGGACCGGCGGTTCGTTGGTCAGGAAATCCCGGATTCCGCCTGGAGGTCGTGTCGATGAACACCCGCCGCGGGGCGAAAACCTGTCTGGTGGCCGCCCGGCTTTTGGCCTGTTCCAGCGCCCTCCGCGGCGGCGGAGTCAGGGTGCTAGGGCTGTTTGACGCGGGCCACCACTGCGGCGAAGTGACCCTGCGCCCGGACACCCTCTGCCGAGGCACGAGCGTATGGATGTCGAAACCAGCCTGATCAGCGACCTGGGCGCGCCGATCCGCTCGTTCCGGCTCTATGCCATTGAACAGCTGATCCAGAAGGGGAACACCCAGGAAGCGCTGGAGGCCCTGCTCCGCCAGGCGAAGGCGGAGGACGATCCCGAGTGTTCCCTTCTGCTCGAGCATGCCGTCTCCGCCGTGCGCAGTCGGCTCGCCAGCGCGGCCCCCGCCCCGGCGGCGGGCGGCGTGGTCACCCCCGAAACCTTCGCCCGCGACTATGCCGGCCGGGACGAACGGGGCCGGCTCGAACTGCTGGGCAGTCTTCCCGCCGCCGCCCTGAAACTCCTGGCGCCGCAGGCGCCGGCCCTGTTCGAGGCGGAGCGGAACCGGCTGATCGGCGCCGCGATCCTGCGCGTCTTCGGCCGCGTCTGGCCCCGGGAGAATCTGCGCGCCCTGGTTCCCCACCTGCGTTCGGAATACCTGAGCGTCCGCACCGCCGTCCTCGAGGTGTTCCTCCGGCAGGCCCCCGACCTGCTGGCGCGCGACCTGCCGCGACTGCTGACCTCGCCCGATCCCCGGACCCGCGCCCTGGCCGTGCGCGGCCTGGCGGCGATCGACCCGCAGGAGGCCCTCGCCCATCTGGCGGCCCTGTTCCAGCATCCCGACATGGAGGTGCGGGCGGCGGCGTTGCAGAACAGCGTCTTCTTCCCGTTCGAGGAGGTGAAGCCGCTCCTGCTGAAGCTCATCGCCTTCGAGTCGGATCCCGATGCCATCGCCCGCGCCGGCATGTTCCTGGAGAACAACCCCGATCCCGAGATTCCGTTCCGCCTCTGGGAGATTGCCGAGCAGAGTCCTCCCGACAAACAGAAGCTCCTCATGGAGATCCAGAAACGGGCCTGCCGCAACATCAAGGAGTCCGCCATCCTCCAGGACCGTTTTCCCGAATACCTGCGCAAGCTCGAGTCCTGGGTCACCCGGCGGGCCGCCAAGCGGTGGGTCCACGCCATGGTCGAGCGGCTGGCCGCGGCCGAGGATTCCCCCGTCGAGCTGACCGCCCAGATCGAGAAGAACCTGACCAACCCCCTCATCCGGGAGATGTTCGAAGAATCGCTCGGTTGGCCGATGGCCGAAGAGATCAAGGACCGCATCCGGGTTCTGCTGACCGACCGCCCCGTCGACCGGTCCGCCCCGGTCCCGGCCGGTTGCCCGGGGGGGGCGATGGCCCCGGCTCCGGCGGTCGGCCCCGGGTCAGGCCCGGCCCCGGCCGCCCCGTCG
>CAZKPI010000092.1:0-11665 GCA_964554555.1 uncultured bacterium | reverse complement strand
GGGGGGGCGGGAGGGGGCCGCCCCTTCCGTGCGCTCGGGGGAAGGCGAGGCGGCCCGGACGGTGGCCGTGACATCGATGATCTCGGGCTCTTCGGCGGGATGGTTCCCGACGGGGGGAGATTCCGGCACCGCCTGGGCGGAACGGTCGAGGGTGGGCTCGGCGGCCGGCCCCTGGCCATCCGGGCGGGCGCCCCCTGCCGGAGCCGGTTCTCCTGCCGCTTCCGGCGCCTCCGGAGAGTGGCCATGATGGGTCAGCAGTTTGACGTGGGACCCCTTCAGGAAGGGGACCAGGACACGCTCCACCTCGAACCAGTCGCGGAATTCCGAGAACAGGGACAGGTAATAGGCATCTTTGATGTTGTAGATCCAGATCAGGATCAGGCCCACCGAGAGGACATAGGAGGCGGGAATGATCAGGTAGGGGCCGCCCCAGGAAGAGATCAGGTCGTAGGCCAGGCCCTGGGTGTACATGCTGTAGCCGGTGACCAGGCCGCCGATGTGGACGCAGATCAGAATGATGCCCTTGTCGATGTGGCCGGCGTAGATCTGGCCAAGCCCCATGAGGGCGAACGACATCAGGGCGGCCAGCCCTGGATTGCGGGAGGAATGCTGGAGGCGCTCCCGCCGCAACGTCTCGACCCAGGACCCATCCTTCATGCCAGCCACACGGTATTCCCCTCTCGTCGCATCTCTTCTGCCGCGGCCAGGGCGGCCGCCTTTTCCTCCCGGTTCAGGGGGCGCCGCAGTTCGGGGTGCGCCCGGGCCGGCCCGAAGGGTCGGTAGGACAGCGTCACCCAGACGGGTGGACGCTCACCTGGAATGAGGTCCTGCAAGCCCGATCGCCAGGCCGCCGCCCGCCCCGGCAGGACCACGTGGCGCAGCCAGAGGCCGGACGGTTTCGCCGCCCGGGGGTCAAACCAGCCCAGGGCGTCCAGCCAGAACCGGGTCAGGGCCCGGGCGCGGTCGGGGTAATGGGGAACCCGCAGCCAATCACGCCCCTCGGCATCGCCGAAGACCTTGACGTCGAGCGAAACCGCATCAGCGAACGGCCGCAGGGTCTCCGCCAGGGCGAGGGGTTCGTGCCCCCCCAGTTTGACGACCACCGGGCACTCCGGCTCGGCCTCCCGGAAGGCGGCCAGGGCTTTGGCCAGAACGGCTGGCGGGCCCGCTTCCGGGTTCACCAGATACAGGCAGGCGGCCCCGCGGCGGCGGAGGTCGGTGCCGATCCGGGCAAAGGCGGCCGGGGTCAGGGGAACGGGGTCGGCGGTTCCGTCCCCGAGATAGCAATGCAGGCACCTGGCGGAACACCCGGCCAGGGTGACCATGCCCACGGCAGGTCCCAGGAAGGATTCCTCGCCTCGGTTGAGGCCCCAGGACCTGGCCGGCAGGCTACTCGAGGACATCGATCACGCACCCGCTGTTGACCACACAGAGCTTGTACCCTTGCTGGAGGCAGTGCTCGACCAGTTCGGCCCGTTCCCGGTTGGTGACGATCATCCCCCGGAAATTGCTGGCTTTCAGCCGGCCCTCGGTCAGCTGTCCGGCGACCGCCTCGAGATTCCGCCGGGCCAGGGCGAGCAGGCGGAAGACGGTATCCAGAGCCTCCTGGTCGGGGTTGAACAGGACCTCCACCGCGACCAGCACCCCCCGGCGGTCCTGGCAGAGGAGATCGATGCGGAAGGTCTTCCCATCCTCGTCGGGGATGGAGAAATCGCGATGAATGAGGCGGATGCCCTTTTCCAGGAGGTTCAGATGGGTGGCCACCCAGTCCTCGAAGTCCTTCTTGCACCCGAAGAAGGAGTTGCGGGCGAACTGTTCGAACACGCTTTCGAGAGTGGCGATCTGCTCCTTGAGGCGGTCATTCTCCTCGCTCACGCAGTTCAGGCGCTCCCACAGGTTCTTGTTCTCGTCGAGCAGGACGATCAGGCCCTTCACCTCGCCCTCGTTGAACTCATTCAGGGGCCGCGACAGCAGGCGGGCCACCAGCGACCGCAGGGAGGTCATGGCATCCTTGGCGAAGGTGGCCGGCATCTCCTCCCGGGACAGGACGAGGGTGGGCACCTCGGCGTCGGCCGACCAGCGGATCAGCAGGTTGTCGCCGGGGGAGAAGGTCCGGAGGGCTTCACCGATGACGAGGGTGCGCTTGTCGAAATTGGGGGCCTGCCCCTGCTGTTTGCGGCCGGCAATCTCCAGGAAGAACGTTCCGGAGGCGGGAAGGAGGCGGCGGTAGAGGTCATCCTCGCGGGCATACCACTTCAGGGCCCGGTTCTTGTGCTCATTGTGGGAAAGCCGCTTGCGGATCATGATCTTCTCGCTGGGATCGACCAGCTTCCCGACCACGACCGGCGCCCCCTTGTCGGCCGACGGGAACAGGGCCAGTTCCGAGCCGGCCAGCGCCTTCATCAGGGGTTCGCCGATGAACAGCTCCCGTTTCTCCCATTCGACGGACAGCTGGTCCAGGCGTTTGCCGTCAAACACCATGTCGAACATCAGCGTCTGGGGAAGGATGCGCCGCAGGAGGCGGTCCTGGGTGTCGTCCCAGCGGAGAATGCCCTTCTCGATCTCGCTGGCGGTGAGGGTCTTGCGGAACTCCATCATGTCACAGGCCCCAATCGTTAAGTTTGCGGCGCAGGCGGTCGAACATCTCGCCCGCCTTCTCGACCAGGAAATCCTTCCCCTGCTCGAGTTTCTGCGCCAGAACCGTGGTCAAAGGCACCTGGACCACCCCAGGGGGAACCTCGAAGACGAAGCGATCTCGGGGGATCGGCTCGTTGATCCGGTACCGAAGCACCTTCAAGGTCCCGCGCAAACTGCCTTCCGGACTGAATTCCTGCACCAGCACCGGCAGGAAGGTTTCCATGGAGAAGACCAGATGGTAGAAACCGACCTCGAAAACCTGCTTGAACAGCGATCCCGCCAGGGGCTGGAAGCGCATCGCCCGGATCGAGGCCGAAGCCAGGCCAAGATCGGCGGTGACACTGCCCAGGTCGGGGGTGTCGATCAGGGCCACGTCGAAGAAGGAAAACAGGGTCTTGCGGGTGATCCGGGTCACGATCTCCCGGGGGTTCACCCACTCCCGCAGGGCTTCCGACAGCCAGCCGCCTCCGGAGGCATCGAGGGTGAACACCTCGGCCAGGGAGGCGATATAGAGCCAGAGTTTTTCCCCGTCGAACACCACGCGGAGAAAGTCGTTCTGGAAATGCATGGCGAACTTGTCCGGGCTCTGGATGGACAGGGTGACGAAGGTCTGCAGGGTTCCCGACGACAGCTCCACTTCGGCCACCAGGGAATGGATCTTCTCGGTACTCTCTTCCATCTGCTGGAACAGCAGGTCGGGAGTGACCTCCAGGGCCTGCCCGGCGGCGGCGGTCACCAGCCACAGGAGAACCGCCGCCAGCCACGCCCGGCCGGACCAGCCGGCCGGGAACCGGACCGTTGTGCTCATCACCGCAGGACTCCTTCCTTCGCCCCCCGGGGCGAGCCGGCCGCGGGCATGCCCGCCTTGGCCAGGAGCGGGAACCCTTTGCGGAAACGGGCCCGGCAGGCGGCCAGAACCTGGGCGCAGGCCGGTTGCCCGCTCAGGCCCTTCGCCTCGAGCAATCGCCAGAGCACCCCTCCTTCCACCAGGGAGAGAAGGAGCTCGGGGACAGCCTTGCGGCCCAGGGCCTGGTCGAACCCGCCCAGCAGGCGCTCAACGCGGGCCGGCAGGGTATCGGGGCGGGTTGTCTCTTCCAGGTCGCGCGGCCGCAGGGGCCACTTCCAGGCATACAGGTCATCGGCGGGCAGGTCGCGGGCCCATCCCCCAGGCGGGGCCGCGACGTCCCCGCGGATGATCCCGGAGAGGAGGGGAAGGTCGAACCGGAGGACGCCCACCGGCTGGGGGAGGCGTTCCCCCCCGACCGCGGAGAGCACACGGATCTCCCCGGCCTGCGATCCGCGCCACAAGAGCTTCCACGCACACCCCGTCTCGTCGAACAGCGTTGGAGCGGCCGGTTGTCCCACCAGTTGGGGAGGCTCGGTCAGGGGACGCCCTTCCCCATCGACCGCCGCGGCCAGGACTTCCTGGACCCTGGCCATCCAGCCCGCCTGAAAGGGCTTCCGGACCCAGCAGAAGGCGGCGGTGCAGGTTTCCCCGGGGGGCGCGCACCCGGAATCGTCGAAGGTCAAGGGGAAACCGAACCAGTTGCCGTCCCCCGGCGTGAACAGCCGCGCGAGGATGTCCGGGTGCAGCCAGGCATCCGGCAGGACTCCCGGAAAGGCGGGAAGTTCGACCGCACCGGCCTTGGCGACCGCGTGGCGAAGATTGGCCATGAGGGCACTGAGGTCCATGTCTCACCTGGTTTGGGAAATCGACACCCATCGGGACACGATCGACGGGCCCGTGGTATTATACTGGATCCTGGTATCCCATACAATGGGTCCGTGCATAATCCTGCGGCTTTGACCCGGGCGGCTTTCCGGCACGGATCCGGGCAGGAGAGTTCATGGATGACCTGACGCGCGAAGCCTTCCAGGCGGGAGCACGGAACCCCGGGGCGGTGGCCCTGGTGGTTTTCTATGCCGCCTGGTGCGCCCCCAGCCGTCTGCAGTTGCCGGTCCTCGACCGGCTGGCCGAGGAGTTCCGGGACCGGGTGTTCGTCGGCCGGGTCAACGTGGATACGGAGGATGCGCTGGCCGACGAGTTCGGCGCCCGGACCCTGCCCACCACCGCCTTGCTGGCCGGGGGTGAGGTGGTCGAGATCCTGGCCGGCTACCAGCAGGAGGAGTTCCTGCGGGCCTACCTCGACCAGATCCTTCAATCGGCGGCAGAGTCGGACCCGGCGGAACCGCCGGCCTCCTCCTGATACCGCAAGCGGCGCACCGATCTGGTGCATCCGGGGCCCGCCACCTCGATCAGCACCCCCTCCAGGACCGCGGGGCCCGGGGCTGGCTGGAACCGGTCGGAGAATCCGTTCCGGAACCGGCTGAGCACAATCCCCCGCTCGACACCGAGGATGCCGTCGCGCGGACCGGTCATGCCCAGATCCGTGATGGCCCCGGTCCCCCCGGGGAGGATCCGCTCATCGGCGGTCTGGACGTGGGTGTGGGTGCCGGCCACGAAGGCGGCCCGGCCGTCAAGGTGCCAGGCCAGGGCGATCTTCTCGGAAGTGGCCTCGGCGTGGAAATCGACCACCACGGGCAGGTCGGCCGGAAGCCGGGAAAGCAGGGTGTCGGCCCATTGGAAGGGGCAGTCGGCGGGCTCCATGAACACCCGGCCGGCCAGGTTGATGACTCCCAGGGAGGGGCGATCGGGCGCCGTCAGGATGAACCAGCCGCGGCCGGGCAGGGCTTCCCCCCCGATGTTCTGCGGCCGCAGGAGGCGGGCGGGGCCGGTCACCGCCGCGGCCCAGTCGGGGCGGGCGAAGATGTGGTTGCCCCCTGTCAGCAGATCGACGCCGGCGGCAAGGATCTGGTCACGATGCCGGGGCGACAGCCCCACCCCGCCGGTGGCGTTCTCGCCGTTGGCAATCACCCAGTCAACCCGGTGCTCGACGCGCAGGCGGGGAACCAGGGCGGCCACCAGGCGGCGGCCCGCCGAGCCGTAGATGTCACCGATCATCAGCACGTTCATGCCTGCGGTTCCTAGCGCCAGAGCGCTCCCCGGAGCGGGCCCGGGGGGGCCCGGAAACGGAAGGGAGGGCCGCGCGGGCCCTCCCTCCGGGGGTTCCCTTCCCGCCCCGGGAGGGCGGGAAGGGCGCATCAGTGGGCCACTTCCACACTGCGGGTCTCCCGGATCAGGACGACCTTCACCTGGCCGGGGTACTCGAGATCGGCCTCGATCTTCTTGACGATGTCGCGGCAGAGCTTGGGGGCCGTGGCATCGTCGACCTTCTCGGGCTGGACCATGACGCGGATCTCGCGCCCGGCCTGGATGGCGAAGGCCGAAGCGACGCCGTCGAAGCCCCGGGCGATGGCCTCGAGGTCTTCGAGGCGCTTGATGTAGGCTTCCAGCGACTCCTTGCGGGCGCCGCGCCGCGAAGCGGAGATGGCGTCGGCGGCCGAGATCAGCACGGCTTCAACCGATTCGTAGGGGATGTCCTCGTGGTGGGCACCGATGGCATTGACCACCTTGGGGGACTCCTGGAATTTGCGGGCGAAATCTGCACCGAGCGAGGCGTGGTTGCCTTCGTCGCTCTCGATCACCTTGCCGATGTCGTGCAGAAGGCCGGCCCGTTTGGCCAGGACGGCGTTGGCGCCGATCTCGGCGGCCAGGCCGGCCGCCAGGTTGGCGACCTCGATGGAATGCTGAAGGACGTTCTGCCCGTAGGAGGTGCGGAAGTTGAGCCGGCCGACGATCTCGATCAGCTCCGAGTGGATGCTCTGGATGCCCAGCGCGAGCATGGCCTGCTCGCCGGCCTCCTTCACCCGGAGGTTGACCTCGCTCTTGGCCTTCTCGTACATCTCCTCGATCTTGGCGGGGTGGATACGGCCGTCCAGAGTCAGCATCTCCATCGTGACGCGGGCGATCTCGCGCTTGATGGGATCGAACCCGGACAGGACGACCGCTTCGGGGGTGTCGTCGATGATGCAGTCGACGCCGGTCAGGCTCTCAAAGGCCCGGATGTTGCGGCCTTCGCGGCCGATGATCCGGCCCTTCATTTCTTCCGAGGGGAGTTCCACGACCGAGACGATCGGATCGATCGAATGGTCGGTCGCGCACCGCTGGATGGTGGTGGCCAGGATCTCGCGGGACTTCTTGTCGGCGCTCTCCTTGACCCGCTGTTCGGCTTCCTTGACCTTGACCGCGATCTCATACTGGAGCTCGTCCTCGACCCGCTTGAGGAGCTCGGCCCGGGCCTGCTCGGGGTTGAGCCCGGCGACCCGTTCCAGTTCGCGGCGCTGGTTCTCCACCAGGGCGGCGGCTTCCTGCTTTTTCGCTTCCAGCTCCCCTTCCTTCACCCGCAGATCCTCGACCTTCTTGTCGAGGAGGTCGGAGCGGGCATCGGCCTTTTCGATCTTGTGCAGGAGCTGGGCTTCCAGTTTCTCGAGTTCGTGCTTCTTTTTCTTGAAGTCCTTCTCCGCGTTCTTGCGAAGAACCAGCTCCTTTTCCTTGATCTCCTTGGCCCGTTTCTGGGCTTGTTCGAGTTCTTCCTGAGCCTTGCGCCGGGCTTCCTCGAGCAGAGCCTCCTTCTGTTTCTCGGCGCCGGCGATGATCTCGTCGCGCTTTCCCTGCGCCTGGAGGCGGTTCAGGAAAAAGCCGACAAGTCCGCCGACCGCCAGCATGACCACATACAAGAGATATTCCAGCATGGCCGGATTTGAGGGACCTCCTACGATGTCGGGGTGGGCGGCCGGAACCAGGGGCTCCGGACCCGCCAGGTTGTCAGGACCCATGGATCAGAGTTTTTCGAACGACTCTTTGACGGGGAATTCCTTCTTCAGGTCTTCCAGAAGCTTTTCGAAGGCCGCCCGCTGTTTCTGCGGCAGGAGGCGGGACCTGATCTGGTCCTTGACCTCCTCCAGCGGGGTGGTGCCAGCGGGTTTTCGCTCATCGACCCGCACCAGGTGGAACCCAAACTGGGTCTTGACCGGCCCCACCACCTTCCCGATCTCGGCGGTCTGGGCCACCTGGTCGAACTCGGGCACCATCTGACCCTTGCCGAAGAACCCCAGGTCGCCGCCTTCCTTGCCGGAGGGGCATTTGGACTCGGCCTTCGCCAGGTCCTCGAATTTCTCGTTCTTGCCGAGACGTTCGAGCAGGTCCTTGGCTTTCTCCTCGGTATCCACCAGGATGTGATGGGCCCGCACCTGCTCGGGCTGGGCGAACTCGCCAAGGTTTTTGGAGTAGAAATCCTTGATCTCCTCGTCGCTGACGGTCACGACATTGCCGACTTTCTCGTCGAGGAATGCCTTGAGCGACACCCGGCGGCGGGCATCCCGCATGACGTTGGGAAATTCCTTGGCGAGGGCGTCATAGTTCCGGGACACGTACCGCTTGATCAGTTCCCGGTGGCAGAACTGCTTGAGGAAGTCCTGGAGGCCTTCGCCGCCCAGGATGGCGGGCCGGATGAAGGGGGGGATCCGCTCCAGCTCAGGCATCAGCGCCTCGATCGTGATCGTCTCGGTGCCGATCGTGAACAATGGCTTCTGGGCATCCTCGGGCTTGATTTCGGGCTGACGCAGGATCTCGGCGGCCTTTTCATCCATCTTGAAGGCGAACTCCTTCTCGAGCTCGCCGAGGCGGGTTTCCAGGGCTTCCTGGAGCTTCTGGTCCTTCAGTTCCTTTTCGATCGAGGCGGACACCTCGTCGAGAGGCCTGACCGTCCCTTCCTTCTTCTCGGAATACTTCACCAGCATCAGTTTGCCGTCGTCGCCCTTGAGGGGCCCGGAAACCTGGTCGACCGCCAGCGAGGAGACCGCCGCCGACACCATGGGATGCATCTCGCCCAGGGCCACAAAGCCCCGGTCGCCGCCACTGCTCTTGAAGGTGTCGACCGACCGGGCGGTGGCCACCTCGGCGAAGGACTTCTTCGCCTCAAGTTCCTTCCTGGCGGCTTCCGCGGCTTCGGGAGTCTCGACGGTCAGCTGGAAGAGATGATAGCTCGGTCCGGTGGAGAAGCGGTCCTTGTTTTTCTGGTAGAACGCATCGACATCGGCCTTGCCGACCTGGGGATCGCCGCGGACCTTGCGGAGGTAGGCGGAGGCCAGGAGGGCGATCGAGTTCTCCCGGATCTGCCCTTCCAGCTCCGGTTTTTCCGCCGTCTTGGCTTCGGCGGCTTTCTTCTCGAGAAGGGTGACCTCCACCAGCTGTTGGAGGAACTTGAGCTTGTTTTCCCGCGAATCGAGGTCCGGAGCGCGGTCCCCGCCATTGCCCTTGAAGGTCTCGATCTCCCGCATCAGATCGGCGCGGGTGATCCGGGTGTCGCCGACCGTGGCCAGGACATCATCAGGACTGGGGACAGCGGCGGCGGCGGCCGTGTTCTCGCCCCCCCAGGCCTGCCCAGTACACACGACGAACAGAAGGAAAATACACCAGAGGGCGCCCTGGCGCCCTGAACTCATGATCATATGGCCTCCCATAGAATTTAGGTCCGGGCGGGTAGTATAACACCCTCCCCGGGGATTGCCAACCTTATCCTGGCCCCGCTATACTTGCCTGACGATGTTCCTTCCCCTGCACGATCAGAACAACGAACCCGTCCAGGCGACACCTGTCGTTTCCTACGTCCTCATGACGATCACGGTGCTGGTCTATTGCTACCAGTTCCTGATCGGCCTCGGGGATGCCGAGGAATCCCTCCGGTTTTCCCTCCGCCACGGCCTGGTTCCCGCCCCGTTCCTGGCGGGAAAGACCGACTACGAATGCGTCATCACCCTCGACAAGCCGTCTCCCGGCCGGCGGCCCGGCCGGTCCTCGCCGGCCGAGCAGGAGCCGGGGGACGACGGGGGGGCGTCCGAACTCCGGTTCCAGGTGTCCAACACCGCGGCGGGCCTGTGGCTGATGCCCATCACCTACAACTTCCTGCACGGGGGCTGGATGCACCTGCTGGGCAACCTCTGGTTCTTCTGGATCTTTTCCGACAATGTGGAAGAGCGCATGGGGAAACCGCTGTTTTTGCTCTTCTACCTGGCGGCCGGGGTCGGCGGCGGCCTTCTGCACATGCTCCTGCGCCTCGAGTCCACCCTTCCCCTGGTCGGCGCCAGCGGGGCCATTTCTGGGCTGATGGGGGCCTACGTCATCCTCTTCCCCGGGAACCGGATCACCAGTTATTTCTGCCCGGTCTGGTTTTTCATCCGCCGGCTCGACGTGCCCTCGTGGATGGTCCTCGGGTTCTTCATCCTGTTCAACGTCTTCGCCATGTCCCAGGCGACGCTGTCGGGCGGTTCCCAGGTGGCGTTCGACTGCCACGTGGGGGGGTTCCTGGCCGGCCTGCTGGCCGGCTGGCTCTTCAGGGATGCCGGCCCGGCGAGGCCCCGCGTGCCAGCATGAGCCGCAGGATCACCGCATTGGAATAGACCAGCGGCAGAAGGAAAAGCTCGGAACAGAACCCCACCACCCCCACCACCACCTTGCCCAGGGGCAGGAAGGTGAGCAGGACGAACAGTTCGACGGTGGTGCCGCTGATCAGGCCCATCATCACCGAAGCGAACAGGTAGAGCATGATGATCCGGCCAGGATTCCCCCGGAAGACCTGGAGCGCCGACTCGAAGGGGTCGCGGTCAGGACGGCCGCCCTGCAGGACGAAATCGGGTTCCACCAGCCAATAGGGGAAGAACCGGGAACCGAAGATCAGGGCCATCACAACCAGCATCCCCAGCCGCACCAGGGCGGTGGCATACAGCCCGCTGCTGACGGCCAGGAACCCGGCCACGGGGAGGGCGGTGACCAAGGCCAGCCCCCCCTGGCCCGCGAGGTACAGGTATTTGCGGGCCATGACCCAGACCAGGGGCCCGGCCAGGCCGGCGGCTTCCCGGGCGGTTTCCGCCAGGGGGGCGGGTTGTCCCGCGACAAACCGCCGGATCATCAGGGTCAGGATGACCTTCCAGAAAGCGTGGGCCCAGATCCCGCCGTAGAGAGCGACGGGCAGAAGGGGAAGGATCAGGAGGGCCCCCAGGACGGCGTGGATCGCCATGGCCAGGGCAACCACGAGGAAGCCCCCGACGAAGACCAGCCCGGCCCCGAGAGCGATGCCGCCCGTGACCAGGGAGAAAGCCACCACGTGCTTCTGATAGATCCGCATGGTGAGGTCGAAGATCTCCGGAATGGCCGCATCGGCCGCCGGCAGGACGCTGAACTCCCCGGTGGGCACCCCCGCCACGCGGCTGGCCTCAGCCTCCTGCAGTTCGGGTTGGAGCCGGCGGCGGGTTTCGGCGGTCTGGCGCGCCGCATCATCCAGGACCTGCCCGCCCGCCTCGATCAGGATGGAGTCGCGGCGGACCTCGGCCCGTTTGATCTCCTGACGCAGGAGTTCCCGCTCACTGGCCTCCCTGGCCTGTCCCGCGACCCCGGCCTCCTGGGGGGTCTGCTGTCGCTCCCGTTCCCCCAGGAGGGTTTGTAGACGCTGTCCCTCTTTGGCCAGGGCGGTCAGGCGATCCCGCAGGTGGACGGGCAGGAGGCCCGCCTGCTCCGCCTTCCGGCCGAGCCGCAGAAGGGCCTGCCTCTCCTGCATGGGCGAGGACACCGGGCGGGTCCGGGACTGGCCCGCGCCGGAGGCCATCGATTGCAGGAGCCCGGAAAACAGCTGGTCGAAGGAATTCTCGAAGAACCGGTCACGGCCCTTCTCCATGCGGATGCGGTCCTCGACCCGGCTCTTGATCTGGGCCGCGCCGGGAATGCCGGCTTCCGCGAAATCGGTCACCACGTCGAAAGCCAGACTGCGGACCCGGGGCGAGGTGTCCTCCAGCAGGGTCTGCAGGAGCGGCAGGAACCCCGGGCGCGGCAGGCTGGAGATGACATACAGCCCACTGCGGCGGAAGACCTCCCGGGGGTCGGCGCACATCGTCGCCACCGCCCCCACCGGGTCCAGGATGCCGTCGGCGGCCAGGGCCAGGATGGTGTTGGCCCGGACCCGGTTGTTGGGGTCCTCGAGAAGCGTCAGCAGATGGGGGGAGGCCGCCGGGCCATCGATGGCCGCGAGGGTTTCGGCGGCGTTGGCGCGGACGCGGTCATCGGCATGCGTCAGGA
>CAZKPI010000091.1:0-11667 GCA_964554555.1 uncultured bacterium | reverse complement strand
TGCTGATTCCCCTTTTCCTCAGCCCCCGGAGGGGCGGCACCACGCCACGGACCGGGCTCTACCGGGCCGTTCAGGCGGGCGTACCGCCGGCACCGCGCCCGAGCAGGAACAGGTTGCAGTAGCGGCCGGTGGTATCCGCCCAGGTTTCCTGGAACCCGTGCGCCCGGAACAGGTCGCGGGTGGCCGCCAGGTCAGGGATCTCGGCAGGGGGCGGGCCCTTGTCCCGCTCCTGCCGGTTCCAATCGGCGATGCCGATGGCCCCTCCGGGGCGCAGGACCCGGCCGAGGTCGGTGAACAGCGGGCCGGGCTGTTCGAGTTCGTGGAAGACGAAGGCGAGCAGGGCGAAATCGACCGAATGGTCGGGAAGGGGCAGGCGGCCCTCCTCCGAACCGATGACCTTCACGTTGGCCAGGCCCAGTTCCCCGGCCTTCCGGGCGGCCAGACGCACCGCCTCGGGCTGGGCATCGACCGCCCAGACCATGCCCTGCGGCCCGGCCAGCCGGCTGAGCACGGGCAGGTAGAATCCCGTTCCCGTGCCGAGGTCGAGCACGACGGGGGACGGGGGAAGGGCCAGGCGGCGCAGGAAGGTCTCGGGCGTGAACAGGGTCAGGCGCTCCGGGTCGTCGAGCCGCCGGGCGTGGTCGAGGTTGAACTTGTGGCTCATACGGCCTCCGGGGATGGGTGATGCCGGCCCGGCGCGCGGGTTGGCCAGGGGCTTTCCAGCGGCCGGACCAGGGTCACCGTGTCTTTCCTGATGGTACCGGGTCGATTCGCGAACGGATGTTCCGCCCCGCCGCCGGGGCGGCTGGGGGATGGGGCCGACCGCGTGCCGGGCGGGGGGTGGATGGGCCGCTCCCTCAGGCCATCGTGCGGCCGAGGACGGCCGCGATGCCCTTGATCTTTTCGAGCAGGGGGGGGAGACGTTCGGGCTTGAGGGCCTGACTGCCGTCGGACAGAGCATTCTGCGGGTCGGGATGGACCTCGACCATCACCCCGTCCGCCCCGGCGGCGATGCCGGCCAGGGCCACCGACTCGACCAGGCGCCACAGGCCGGTGGCGTGGCTGGGGTCGATGATGATCGGCAGGTGCGACAGGTGCTTGATGGCGGGGATGGCGTTGATGTCGAGGTTGAACCGGGTGTAGGTCTCGAAGGTGCGGATGCCCCGCTCGCACAGGATGACGTTGGGGTTGCCGTTGCTGAGGATGTATTCGGCGGCCATCAAGAACTCCTTGATGGTCGAGCTCATGCCGCGCTTCAGCAGGACCGGCTTCTTGACCCCGCCCAGCGCCTTCAGCAGGTTGAAGTTGGTCATGTTGCGGGTGCCGATCTGCAGAAGGTCGGCGGTGGTGGCCACCAGGTCGAGTTCGTGGACGTCCATCACCTCGGTGACGATCAGCAGGCCGGTCTCCTGCCGCACCCGGCGCAGGATGGCCAGCCCGTCGGCCCCCAGGCCCTGGAAGGAATACGGCGAGGTGCGGGGCTTGAAGGCCCCCCCCCGGAACAGCCGACAGCCGGCCTGCTTGACCAGGTGGGCGGTCTTGAGCGTGGTCTCTTCGAACTCCACGGCGCAGGGGCCGGCGATGACCTGGATGGCAGGGCCGCCGAACACCACCGGTTCCCGCCCCTCGACCGGCGGCCCGACCTCGACGAGGGAGTTCTCGCCGCGGTACTCGCGTGAAGCCAGCAGGAACGGCTGTAGGACGGGCAGGACGCGCTCGACGCCGGGCCACGATTCGAAGGGCAGTTCGACGATCGGCCGTTCCTCCCCCATGACGGCCACGATCGTGCGGAAGTTGTCCTCCAGCAGGTGGGCTTCCAGGCCCATCTTGCTGACCTGGTCGAGGATGTTCTGCTTGTGCTCTGCGGTGGCCCAGGGGGCCATGACGATGATCATCGGTGTATCCTTGTATAGCTGATTTCCCTCACCTCTTCAACCACGGGAACTTCAGGCACATGTGGAGGGTCGGGGAATCTGGTCATGTGTCCCCGAAATGCTCGATGTGCCCTCTTCACGCAACCGAAAAGACCGGCTTGCCGCCGATGATGACGTTGCGCACGAGGTTCTGGCCGACCCGGTAGCCGATCTGCCGGTAGGAGGCGGCCTCGAGCAGGACGGCGTCGAACTGCCGGCCGACCTCGAGGGCGCCCAGCCGGTCGCCCTGGCCCAGGGCGTGGGCGGCGTGCAGGGTGCCCGCCACCAGCGCCTCGGCGGCCGACAAACGCAGCTGGAGCATGGCCAGGGACTGGATCAGCCCGGCCCCCAGGAACTGGCAACTGCCGGGGTTGTGGTCGGAGGCGATGGCCAGGGGCAGACCGGCTTCGATCATGGCGCGGGCCGGAGCGTGGTGCTTTTCCATCAGGTAGGTCGAGGTGCCGGGCAGTACGGTGGGAATCACTCCACTGCCGGCCAGTTTCGCGATGCCCTCGGGGCCGGTCATCAGCAGGTGGTCGGCGCTGACCGCCCCCAGCTCGACGGCGAGGTCGACACCCCCCAGGACGTTGATCTCGTCGGCGTGGATCTTCGGGCGCAGGCCGTGGGCAAGCCCCGCCTCGAGGATCCGGCGCGACTGGGCCGGCGAAAAGGCCTTGTTCTCGGTGAACACGTCGTTGAAGGCGGCCAGGCCGGTCTTGGCCACCTCGGGAATCCAGTCGCGGCAGATCTCGTCGGTGAACCCGTCGGGATCGCTCTTGCGGGCGGCCGGCACGGCATGCGCACCCATGAAGGTGGCCACCACCCGCACCGGCATGTCGCGGCGCAGGCGGTCGATCACCCGCAGGATCTTCAGTTCGGTGGGCAGATCGAGCCCGTAGCCGGTCTTGATCTCGATGGTGGTGGTGCCCCAGGCCAGGGCCTCCACCAGCCGTTGCGCGGCCTCCTGGTAGAGCTCGTCCTCCGACCGGTGCCGCACCGCCTCGACCGTGCGCAGGATGCCCCCGCCTGCCGCCAGGATGTCGAGGTAGGGTCGGCCTTGTACTCTCATCTCAAATTCGTCACTCCGGTCGCCGGCGTAGACCAGGTGGGTGTGGGAATCGACGAATCCCGGCACCGCCACGAGGCCGGCCCCGTTGACGAAGACGCAGTCGGCCGCCAGGTCGACCTCGGCGCCCAGGCGGGCGGCCGGGCCCATCCAGACGATGGACCCGGCCTTGCCGGCGATCGACTGGCCTGGACGTTCCTCGACCTCCCAGCCGACGGGGGTTCCCTTCCCCCGGTAGGGCCGGGGGAAGACGGCGGCGGCGGCCAGATTGTGCAGGACGACATCGGCGATGGGTTTCATGGGTTCTCCCTCCCCTCCCGGAGCGGGGCGATGCACGCCGCCGGGAAGAGGCGCTCGGACGCTTCGCGCGGGCCCGATGGCCGCGGGCAGGAACGTGGCATGTCGGTCCGGGCCGGTTGCTACTTGAGGGCCTGGTACAGCACCCCGTTGATCTTGTTCTCGAGGACGCAGGCGGGGGTGTAGTTCTCACAGCGCAGGTAGAATTCGGCGGTCTCGAACAGGGCGTCCTGCGGCAGAAGGCCGATGATTTCCGAGCCGACGACCGGCACGCCGTAACGGGCCGCCTCGGACTTGATCATTTCGAAGACGCGGAACAGCGGCGACTTCTTGTAGTTCACCATGTTCATGGAGATCTGAACGATCTTCCGCTCCTTGAGCTCGACGCCCATTGCCTTGACGAACTGCAGGCCGCCGCCGATCCCGCGCACGTTCCTGGCGATGGTGTCGGCGATCTTGATGTCGGGGGTGCCGAGGTTGACGTTGAAGGCGATCAGGGGCATGCGGGCTCCCACCACCGAGGCGCCCGCGCTGACGTGCGGCTCGGACGGCCCGAAGTCGGGTTTCCACTCGGGGAGCTTCATCTTGGCCGGCAGGCCTTCGAACTCGCCCTTGCGGATTTTGGCGAGGTTTTTGCGCTCGGGGTTGGGCTGGCTCTCCTCATACAGATAGACCGGCACCTTGAACTCGCTGGCGATCATCGCCCCGACCTGCTTGCTGAGCGCGATGCAGTCTTCCATGGTGGCGTCCTGGATGGGCACGAACGGCACCACGTCGACCGCTCCCATGCGGGGGTGCTCGCCCTTGTGCTGGCGCAGGTCGATCTTGTCGAGAGCCCGCTTGTACAGCTCGCGGATGGCCGCCGGCAGGGACTGGCGGCTGCCGATGAAGGTGATGACGGTGCGGTTGTGGTCAGCGTCGGACGAGAAATCGAGCAGGAAACACCCGGCAGTCTGCCGCACGGCGTCGATCACGTGCTCGATGTTCTCCTTGTTCTGGCCTTCGCTGATGTTGATGATGCATTCGATGATTTCCATGGGAATCTCCTTTCCTTGGCGGTTCGGTGTCTTCAGAGCATCGGCATGTCGATATGGTGGGCGCGGGCGGTCTGCACCGCCAAGTCGTAGCCGGCATCGGCGTGCCGGATGACGCCCATGCCGGGGTCGCTGGTCAGGACGCGGCGCAGGCGGCGCTCGGCCTCCGGGGTCCCGTCGGCGACGATGACCATGCCGGCGTGGATCGAGTTGCCCATCCCGACCCCGCCGCCGTGGTGCACGCTGACCCAGGTGGCGCCGTTGACCGAATTGATCAGGGCGTTGAGGATCGGCCAGTCGGCGATGGCGTCGGAGCCGTCCTTCATCCCCTCGGTCTCGCGGAAGGGCGAGGCCACCGAGCCGGTGTCGAGGTGGTCACGGCCGATGACGATGGGGGCCTTCACCTTTCCGCTCTTCACGAGGTCGTTGAACAGCACCCCGGCCTTCTCGCGCTCGCCGTAGCCGAGCCAGCAGATGCGCGAGGGCAGGCCCTGGAAGTGGACCTTCTGCGAGGCCTTGTCGATCCAGCGCTTGAGCGGGGCGTTGTCGGGGAACAGCCGCACGATCTCGCGGTCGGTGACGGCGATGTCAGCCGGGTCGCCTGACAGGGCCACCCACCGGAAGGGGCCCTTGCCCTCGCAGAACAGCGGCCGGATGTAGGCGGGGACGAACCCGGGAAAGTCGAAGGCCCGCTTCAACCCCCGGTCGAGGGCGACGGTGCGGATGTTGTTGCCGTAGTCGAACGTGACCGCGCCCTTGTCCATGAGGGCGAGCATCGCCTCGACGTGGGTGCGGATCGAATCCTTGGCCCGCTCCTGGTACCCCCTGGGGTCTTTCCGGCGCAACTGCAGGGCGTCTTCGAGCGACAGACCGGCCGGCACGTAGCCGTTCAGCGGGTCATGGGCCGAGGTCTGGTCGGTGAGCACGTCGGGCACGAAGCCCATCTTCACCATCTGCGGCAGGACTTCCGCGCAGTTGCCCAGCAAGCCGATCGACAGGGGCTTTTTCGCCTTTTTCGCCTCCTGGGCCAGCTGGATGGCCTCCTCAACCGACCGGCTCATGACGTCGCAGTATTTGTGGTCGATGCGGCGCTGGATGCGGGCCGGATCGACCTCAACGGCCAGGCAGACCCCGTCATTCATGGTGACGGCGAGCGGCTGGGCGCCGCCCATGCCGCCCAGACCGCCGGTCAGGGTGATGGTGCCGGCCAGCGAGCCGCCGAAGTGCCTGGTCCCGACGGCCGCGAGGGTTTCGTAGGTGCCCTGGAGAATGCCCTGGGTGCCGATGTAGATCCAGGAGCCGGCGGTCATCTGGCCGTACATGATGAGACCCTTGCGGTCGAGTTCGTGGAAGGTTTCCCAGGTGGCGAACCGCGGCACCAGCATCGAGTTGACCAGCAGGACGCGGGGCGCGTCGGCGTGGCTCTTGAAGACCCCGACCGGCTTTCCCGACTGCACGAGCAGGGTCTCGTCGTTGCCCAGCCGCCGCAGGGTGGCCAGGATGGCGTCGAAGCATTCCCAGTTGCGGGCGGCCTTGCCGATACCGCCGTAGACGATGAGTTCCTCGGGCTTCTCGGCCACCTCGGGATCGAGGTTGTGCTGGATCATGCGGAAGGCGGCCTCCTGCAGCCACCCCTTGCACGACAACTGCGTCCCCCGGGGGGGATGCACGGTTCTAGCGGAGTTCGACGAATTGGCGGACATGGCGGACCAGTTCTCCTTTCCACAGGATGTCCCTGGCCTTCTCCAGGTCGGGGGCCAGGAGCCTGTCTTCTTCGAGGGCGGGGACGTGCTGACGCAGAAGTTCCCAGGCGGGTTTGGTGCCGCGGCCGAGGCCGAGGGGCCGGATCATCTCGTAGCCCTGCGCGGCGCAGACCCACTCGATGGCCAGGACCTGGGCGGTATGGCGCAGGATCTGGGCCCCCTTGCGGGCGGCGATGGTGCCCATGCTGACGTGGTCCTCCTGGTAGGCCGAGGTGGGAATGGAATCGACCGACGCCGGATGGGCCAGCACCTTGTTCTCGCTCACCAGCGAGGCCGCCGTGTATTGCACGATCATCAATCCGGAGTTGACTCCAGGGTCCTTGGCGAGAAATGGATTCATGCCGCTGACCAGGGGGTTCAGCAGGCGGTCGATGCGGCGCTCGCTGATGTTGGCCAGTTCGGCCATGGCGATGCCGAAATAATCGGCGGCCAGCGCCATCGGCTGGCCGTGGAAGTGGCCGCCCGAGATGATGCGCTCGGCCGACAGCAGGATGGGGTTGTCAGTGACCGAGTTCATCTCGGTCAGCACCTGCCGCTGGATGTGCCGCAGGGCCTCGCGCGAGGCACCGTGCACCTGCGGAATACAGCGCAGGCTGTAGGCGTCCTGCACCTTGCCGCATCCGATGTGGCTGGCGCGGATCTCGCTGTCGGCGAGGCAGGCCAGGACGTTGGCCCCGGCCTCCTGGATGCCGGCGTGGGGCCGCAGGGCCAGGAACTGCGGGTCGAAGGGGCTGGTGGAGCCTTTCAGCACGTCAAGCGAGAGCGCGGCGATGATGTCGGCCGCCGTCGCCAGGTCGAGGGCGCGTTCGACGGCCAGGCCGAGCACCCCGGTCATCACCGAGGTGCCGTTGATCAGCGCCAGGCCTTCCTTGGCCTCGAGATGGAGCGGTTTCAGGCCGGCTTTCTTCAGCGCCGGGGCGGCGGGGCGGCGGCGGCCGTCGGTTCCATGAATCTCGCCTTCCCCCATCAGAACGAGCATGATGTGCGACAGGGGAGCGAGGTCGCCGGAACTGCCGACCGAGCCCTGCTGGGGAACCCACGGCACCACGTCATGGCACAGCAGGCCGGCGAGGGCGTCGATCACCGCGGGGCGCACCCCGCTCACCCCGTGCAGGAGCGAGTTGAGCCGGATGGCGATCATGGCCCGCACTTCGGGCCGGGGGAAGGGATCGCCCACGCCGGTGGCATGACTGCGGATGAGGTTGGTCTGCAGACGGGCCAGGTCCTGCTTGCCGATGCGGGTGTTGCACAGGTGGCCGAAGCCGGTGGTGATGCCGTAGACGACCCGGTCGTCGGCGATCAGCTTCTCGACCATGGCCCGGGAGGCCTTCACCCGGGCCATCGCCTCGGTGCCCACCGTGACCCCCTCGCCGTCGGCGATCCGCTTCAACTGCCCGAGGTCGAGCGTGGTTCCGTTCAATTCGATCATGGGGTGTGACTCCTCAGGGATGGGTGCCGGCCTGCCAGGCGGCGCCCACCGCCCCCAGGAAGGCGCCGTCGGGATGCAGTCGGAAAGGCAGGCCCAGGATGGCCCCCAGCTCGGCGGCCAGGCATTCGTTGGCCCCGCCCCCGACCAGGAAGGCGGGCTCGGCATACCCGGTACGGCGCAGCATGGCGGCCAGCCGCTCGGCCACCGCCCGGAAGACGCCGCGGGCCAGGGCCCCCGGGGAGGCGCCCTCCGCCAGCCGGCCGACGATCTCCGATTCGGCGAAAACCGCGCAGGTGCTGGTGACCGCGGCCGCCTCGGGGGCCTGCAGGGCCAGCGGCGACAGGGCGGCGAACTCGACCCCGAGGGTCGCCGCCAGCAGTTCGAAGAACTTGCCGGTGCCGGCGGCACAGCGGTCGTTCATCTCGAAGGCGGCCACCTGGCCGCCGGGGCCGAGCGCGATGGCCTTCGCATCCTGCCCGCCGATATCGACCAGGGTGCGGACGGCCGCCTGGCCGGGATCGGGGGCGGACTGCCGCGGAACGGTCGCCTCCCCGGCCGTAAGGGAAGAGGGGGAGCCGGCCGCGGTCCTTTCCGGCGGGGTTTGCCCTCCCGCCAGGAGCATGGCCCCGCGGCCAAAGGCACGGATCTCGGTGATGGCCGCGGCCTGCAGGTGGGTGACGGCCGCCTGCCGCGCATACCCGGTGGCCCCCAGCCGGTCGGCGACGGGCCGCCGGTCGGCCACCCACTGCTCGATGCGGGCCCGGTCGAAGGCCCACGACTGGAAGACTTCCCGGTCGGCCACCCGGCCGTCCTGCCAGAGGATCGCCTTGGTGCGCCGGGAACCGAGGTCGAGACCGATCGCGGCGGTCACGGCAGTTCCTCGCGCGGCCGGCACCGGATCGCCCCGGCCTTGCAGGTCCGTTCACAGACCTCACAGCCCCGGCAGTCGTCGGGAGCGCCGATCACCACGACCCCATCGTCGATGCGGTGCAGGACCCCGGCCGGGCAGACCTTGGAGCAGAACCCGCAACGGGTGCAGACCAGGGGGTCGAGGCTGACGATGAACCTGGGAATCCAGGTCCGGCCGCCCCGGGTCAGATGGCGCAGAGGGTTCTTGGACATGGCCGGCATTATAGCACAACGATCGGGCTCCGAATGACCTGCCGCGAATCCCATGAAGCGGCCGGGGCCCGGAAATCCGGTCCGCCCGTGAGATGAGGAAGGACGAGGCCGGGAAGCCCGGGCCGGGGCCTTGAACCCGGGGTGGGCCATGGCCGGCCGCCTCTGGACACGGCTTCGCCTCTTCAGCCGGGGAGCGGGCCGGCGGTCGGGGATTCGCTGTGGTTCGCAAGTGGTGGGGATCCGCCGCCGGCCTGGGACGGCCTCCCAGAGAGCGTGTGGCCGCCAGGCCGGAAAACTTTCCCGATCTTCCGTGGTAGGATGGAGGTGGGTGCCCCCTTCCGGGGTTCCCACCCACCTGGCCATTCGGAGGATGCTATGACTTTTCCGAACCCCGTTTCCCGGACCCACCGCCGGCCCGTCCTCGTCACCGCTCTCCTGATGGTGCTTGCCGGTGCGGTTCTGGCCGCCACCCCCGCTCCCGCCCCTGCCACCCCGTTCACCGATGGCGACGTGGTGACGAAGCATTCCGTCGAGACCCCCTTGGCGACCGGAGCGGCCGGCCCCGACGGCCTGACGGGCGGCGTGCGCCTCCGGGTGGCGGCTTACAACATCGCCCATGCCCGGGGGAACAAGTCGGGCCTCCTTCACGAACTGGGGCGCATGAAGAATCTGCGCGGCATTGCCGACCTGCTCATCGACCAGAAGGTCGATATCGCCTGCTTCGAGGAAATCTCCAGCCGCGACCTGCGGGCGGGGTTCCGCGACCAGCCCGAATACCTGGCCAAGAAACTCGGGTTCGCCCACCGGGTCTACGGGGAGAACGTCAGCGAGCTGAAAGGCATTCTGGCCACCCAGGGGAACGCGGTCATTTCGCGGTTCCCCATCCTGTCGCACCGCAACCACCCTCTCTATCGGATGGACCAGAAGCAGGAACAGCGCGGCTGTCTCGAAGTGCTCATCGACCTGGGGAACGGCCGCAAGGTCCGCGTCTTCGTAACCCACTTGAGCCTCAAGGCCGAGGAGAGCACCCGGCAGATCGAGGAAATCTGGGCCCTGATCGAGAAGAGCGAGGAACCGGTGATCCTCGTTGGAGATTTCAATTCCCGCCCCGGCAGTGCCCGCATCAAGTGGCTGAAGCAGAGAATGACCGACACCACCTCGAACCTCAACACCACCTATCTCAACAAGCCCGACGTGAAGATCGACTATCACTTCATCAAAGGGGCCATCACTGGCGGCACTGCCTGGATCACGGGTTTCGACGAGGGGTATTCCGACCACGGGTGCCTGATCAACGACTACCTGGTGAGGTGATCTTCCCCTCGCCGCGACCCGCGGCGGAGCAGGAGTTTCTTGCTGGCCGGGCCGGCCGGACACTCGAGGCCGGGCGCCGGCAATCCTCCTTGGGCCGTCCGACCGCCAGAGGAGTCTGAAGGAGGGTTCGCTTGCCGATGTCTGGCGGTTTTGTCGGGAAGGGCCCCCCAGCACCCAGCGCTCCTGGTGCGGGGGGTGTTCGCACCCGCGGCGCCCTGTGGTATAGTGGATCGACGACCGAGAAGCGGGGAGTGAGAGAAGCCCATGGACGACGAACTCAAACAACTGGCCGAAGCGGCTTTCTGGAATGTTCTGACCAAGAGCATCGGCATGGCCTTCTGGGTTCTGTTCGGGCCATTCTCCTATTTCTTCTTTGCGGTCGGCCTGTTTTCCGGGGTGATCCCCCCCCTGTTCCAGAAGACCTGGCTGCCGCCCATGGAACCTCCGACCATGTTGGCCATGACCACGTTCATCAACTTCATGATCTACGTGTTCGTCATCCAGGTGATCCTCTACGAGACCTACAACACCGAGAAGACCGCCGAGGGAATGCTGGAAGGGACCAAGATTCAGGTCATCCTGTTCGCGGTGGCCGACGTGTTCATCATCAACCAGGTCGGTCTCTCCCGCGAGATCCTGGTGGCCTTCCTGTATTTCTGGCTGACCCTGGTGTTCACCACCGGATTCCTGCTGGTGTACAAAGGGCTGTTTTCCTTGCCGTTCGAACACCGGCGATGATCGGGGCCCGTTCTTCCCGATTCTGCCACTGACCCGGCCATGGCGCGCACCGAGCGGGAGCTTTTCCAGACCCTGAGTTCCTTGTTTGCCCAGGACCGGGTGGCCGACATGAAGGCCCTGCTCGACGCTGAGCTCGCCGCCCGCCCCGAATCGGCCGGAGCCCATTTCTGGCGCGGCCGTCTGGCCGAGAAGGCCCACGACACGGATCTGGCTGTCGCCAGTTACGAGGCCGCCATCCGTGCGGCGCCCCAGAACCCCGCATTCCATGCCTTCCTGGCCCAGGCCCTCGAACGGAAGCGCGACCTGGAGGCCCTGGGCAGTGCCTCCCCCCGCCAGGACCCCGGACGGGGGACCGGGGGAACCCCTCGCGGCCCGGCTTCCGGTCTCGTCGCCCGCATCGAGGCCAGCTGGCGCCAGGCGGTCGCCCTCGCCCCCCGGCAGGGCGGCTACCAGGCCCGTCTGGCGTGGTTTCTGGCCGACCAGGGCCGGACGGCCGAGGCCTTCGACCAGATCCAGGCGGCGTTCCAGGAGTTTCCCCAGGATGACGACGTCCGCACCGTCTGGATCCGGGTCAACCTCAAGCTGGGCAGTGCCCTCGCCTCGGCCCAGCCTCCGGATCTCCCCCGCGCCCTCGAGCACCTGGGGCATGTTCTGCGGCTCGACCCCGCTCATGGCGATGCCAACCTGTTCACCGGCCTCTGCCTGAAAAAGGCCGGCCGCCTCGATGAGGCCATGGCCTGCCTGGAACGGAGCCTCCCCGAACGCCCCGACGAACAGCGGGCCTTCCTGTTCCTGCCTTTCTTCGAGCTGGCCACCATCCTCCTGGAACGGGGAAACCGCGACCGGGCGCGCGAGATCGTCCGGCGCGGACTGGAAATCGACCCCCAGAGCCCCGCCTTGCGCGAACTGTTGGCCCGCACCGACCCCGTCCGCCCTGCCGGCCCACCGCCGCCCTTGCCCGGCGCCGCCATGGCCCCGGTGGCCAGGCCCG
>CAZKPI010000090.1:7597-11876 GCA_964554555.1 uncultured bacterium | reverse complement strand
CGCCACCGCCGCCGCCGTGGCCTCGGCGACCCCGCCCGCTCCGGCCGCGGCTTCGGCCACGGCCAGGACCACGACCGGCCCTGCGTCCGCGGCCCCATCCCTGACCGCCCCGCCGCCCGCCGCGGCGATGGAAACCGCCAAAGCGGTTCCCGAGGTGAGCATCGAGGTTCCCCCCGCCACCCTGACGCGGTCGATCTTCCAGGGACGGGCCATCATCATCGATGCCGGTCACGGCGGCCCCGACAAAGGGGCCGTGGTCGAGGGGCTCCCCCCCGAAAAGGAAATCTCCCTGGCCGTCGCCCAGGCCCTCCACCGGAATCTGCGGACCATGGGCTTCACCGCCTTCCTGCTCCGGTCCTCCGACATCCAGATCGCGGCTGACCGGCGGCAGTCCCTCTCCAACAAGGCGGGGGGCGACCTGTTCGTGTCGATCCATGTCGGGGCGAGCGGCGACGAGAGCCAGTCGGGCGCGGCCTGCTACTGGTTCGACCCCAAGGGACTCAGCCTGGAGGTCGACACCGGCGGCAAGCTTTCCCCCCAGCTGGTCTTCAACGACTGGGCGCAGGCGACGCGGTTCGACCTGGCCAGGTTCCTGGCCCAGAAGGTCCGCGACCGGCTGACCACCCATCTGGAGCTGAAGGACCGCGGGGCCATGGGCCTTCCTCTGCAACCCCTGAAATTCGTCATCTACCCGGCCATCGTGGTCGAACTCGGCATGCTGAGCCATCCCACCGAAGGACCGCGGCTGGCGGCCAGGGGCTTCCAGGAGGCGGCCGCCCAGGCCATCGCCAACGGCATCGTGGATTTCTTCAACGGCATCAGGCTGAACCCCTGAGCGGGGCCAGCCTGGAGAGGAAGGGTGTCATGACCGCGACCAAGAAGATCCGGCAGAAACAGGAAACCTTCCTGTTCGTCCTGATGGGATTGATTCTTCTGGGCCTGCTCATTTCCGGGTATTTCCTGTTCGTGGACAAGATCCTGCCGGGGATCTCCAGCCCGCGCTCCCGCTCCGGACCGGGCGACCGGCCGACGGAAGCCGCCGCCCAGACGGTGACCGCCGCGGCGGTTCCCACGGCAGACGGACAACCACTGGCCGAGGGGGAGGGCCAGGTGATCACCCTGTTTTTCCCCTCCCGACGCGACGGCAAGCTGATCCGGGAAATCCGCAAGGTGCCCGCCGAGAAACTCCTGCTGGCCCAGGCCGAGACCCTGGTGCGGGAACTTCTGCGGGGCCCGCTCACCCCCGAAGCCCGCGCCTGCCTTCCCACCGGCACCCAACTCCGGTCGCTGTTCTTTCACCAGGGGACTTTCTACGTGGATTTCACCCGGGAATTCCTCGAGAACGCCCCTGGCGGGGTCCTGGAGGATGCGCTGTCCGCCTTTTCCGTGGTGAACACCCTGACCGAACTCGACCGGAAGGCCCGGGTGAAGATCCTGGTCAACGGCGGCGAGGTGGAACCGGGGAAGGGGCACGTCGGGTTGTCCGATGCCTTGACCCGGCTGGAAAGCCTGATCGCCGCCGCCCCCTGAACCCCTGGCGGGAAAGCCCCCGGCCGGGGCGGGAAATGCCTGCATCGCGCCGCCGTTGATAGTGGTCTGCGGCCAGAGCCGACATTGGCAGGGAGGGCAGTGTCAGCCGTGGCCGGCCAGGAACCACTTTGGGGCAACGCTCGCGGTCGGCTTCCCCCTGGACCGGCCAGCCCAGCCGCCTGCCAATGCCCCCGGAAAAGCCGGAAAAGCAGAAACCGGGCCCGCAGGCCCGGTCCGTCGGTGAGGAGAGAAGAAGGAGGAGAGGGTAAGGGGGGCTCACCCGCCAAAGGTGGAGGTGGCGCAACCGTGCATGGAGCATTCGGCTTTCTTCCCGTTGGGGAGCCCCTGTTCGGTACCCGGAACCCATCGATACACCCCCCCGGTGGGGCAATGGGGGAGTTTCTGTCCGACCAGGGCGGGGGCGAGATCCTCGATGTTTTCGGGGTAGACCTTCTGCTCGATGTTGTACAACTCGGTCATGCGCGACAGCAGAGCCGAGTTTTCATAGCACTTGTTCTGGCGGGCCCGTTCGCGGACCTTGGAAAAATATGGCAGAGCCATCGCCGCCAGGATTCCGATGATGGCGATGACGATCATCAACTCGATCAGGGTAAAACCGCGAAAAAGGTGTTTTCTCATGTCAGCCTCTATCTTCACTATACTCCTTCCCGACCAGGACGGCAAGGATAAAGTCCTCGCTTGGACGGCGAAGGGCACCGTTCCAGGGTTTTGAGGTCTTCAGAAAGGGCAGGAGAATTTGTGGTTGCTTTTGCCCCCCCGGGTTCATATAATGGCGGTTATGAATCGGAAACACCTTTGTCTGTTGGCCATCCTGGTGGTTGTCTTCATCCCCGGATGCGTTCCTGAGCACTACCAGTTCGACACCGAGTTCGGAAAATCCGGCTCCGGCAGGGGGGAACTGCGCAGTCCGACCGACCTGTGCATCAACCCCGATGGCGACCTGGTGGTGTGCGACTCAGGGAACAACCGATTCCAAATCCTCTCCATCACCGATGGCTCGCCCAAGGTCACCGGCGGGGAGTATGGCACCACCGGCTTCAAGGTCCAGGGTCTTTCCGGCATCGGCGTGAACCCCTCCAATGGGGATGTCTGGGCCTGCGACCTGCGCGGCAACAAACTGGTCAAGTTCGACAAACGGGGCAATCCGCTCCTCAAGGTCGTCGACAAAGAGAAAATGCGGTATCCCCTCGACGTGGCCGTCGACCGCAAGGGTGACATCTACGTCCTGATGTCCAAACAGCCCCAGATCTACAAGTTCGACGGTATTTCCGGCACCTTTCTGGAAACCATCGGCGGGACCGGCAAAGCCGCCCTGCTTTTCGGCACGTCCATCCTGATCCACGAAGACACCCTGTATGTCACCGACTACGGCGGTCGGCGGATCATCAAGCTTTCCCTCAAAGGGGAATTTTTGGGGGAATTCGACCAGAAGGGTGATTATGAGGAGATGCGCGGTCCTTCCGGGCTGTTCATCGATGCCCAGGGCAATCTCCTGGTCCTCGACCTCGGCGAGGTTCCGGTGGTCATGCTGGACGCCCAGGGCAAACTGATTTCGAAGATCGGCAATTTCGGCAGTGAGAGGGGGCAGTTCCTCTACCCTCGCGGGATCGTGGCGCGGCCCACCGGCGAGATCCTGGTCCTCGACAACAGCCGGAATGTCATCCTGAACTTCAAGAAGTCCCAGTAACCTGCCGCGCCTGGCCATGCAGGTGCTCCGGTCGACCCTGGCGCTCGCCATGGTGGCGCTGTTGCTGGTCGGAAGCGTGACCGGCGGCGCGGCATGGTGGTACCATGAGGCCTCCCGGCCGCCCGCCGCCCCTCTGGCCGCACCGGTCACCATCACGATTTCCCCGGGAATGAACCCCCGGCAGATCGGGGGCATTCTGCGTGAGGCAGGGATCATCCGCAGTGCGTTCCTCTTTCGCCTGCTGGTGGGGTGGTATGGCGTGGCCCACCGCCTTCAGCCTGGCGCCTTCCGTTTCTCCGGCCGGGAGACCCCCGAAGAGGCCATCGCGGCTTTGCTCGTAGGCAAGGCAGAAACGGTCCGGGTGACCGTTCCGGAAGGACTGACCCAGGCCGAGATCGCGCTGATCCTCGAAGCGAACCACGTGGTCCCCGCCGCCAGCTTCACCGCCGCCATCAATGACCGCGCCCTCCTGGCCGCCGTCTTTCACGATTGGGGGGAGATCCCCAACGGCGAGGGGCTGGCCTTCCCCGAAACCTACCAGTTCAACCGGGATTCCCGGGCGGACGAGGTCGCCCGAACCATGCTGGAGTTCACCCGCCTGGTCGTGGACCGGGTGGCCAGCGGCAGTCTCCCCCTGGGGTTGTCCCGATACCAGGCGTGCATCCTGGCTTCCGTGGTCGAACGGGAAGCCAGGCGGGACGAAGAACGCCCGCTGGTGGCTTCGGTCTTCCTGAACCGCTTGTCCCGCGGCATGCGCCTCGAGTCGTGCGCCACGGTCCAGTATGCCCTCCCCGCGCAGAAAGATCGCCTGACCTTCGACGACCTGAAGGTGGAATCGCCTTTCAACACCTACCTCCAGCCCGGCCTCCCGCCCACCCCCATCGCCAACTTCGGCAGGGCCTCCCTGGCGGCGGTGGCCAGCCCGTCGGCCACCGACTTCCTGTATTTCGTTTCGGACGATGCCGGGGGACATCGCTTCTCCCGCACCCTCGCCGAGCATGAACGGTCGCGGCGTCAGTTTTTCCGTGACCGCCGCCAGAG
>CAZKPI010000090.1:368-7587 GCA_964554555.1 uncultured bacterium | reverse complement strand
AACCAGGAAACCCCGGTAGGCTCCTGGCCGCCTTCCTGTCCATTGGCCTGCTGACGGCTCTGGCGGTCCATGCCGCTCCACCCGAGCGGGTCGTTTCCCTGGTGCCATCCCAGACGGAGATGTTGTTCCGGCTGGGGCTCGGGCATCTGGTGATCGCCGTCTCCGACCACTGCCATTATCCGAGGGAAGCCCGGGGCCTTCCCCGGGTGGGCGCGCTGGAACTGAACCTCGAGCGGATGACCGCCTTACAGCCCACCGCCATCGTCGATCTGGAAGGCATGCACCGGCGATATGAACTGTTTTTCCGCCAGGTCGGGTGGCGGTATCTGAACTATTCTGCCAGAACCCTCGAGGAGATTCCCCGCCTGGCCGCCTCCCTGGCGGCCGATCTGGGGGTTCCCCTGGCCGGAAAGGAATTCGCCGCCGCTTGGGAATTGGAAATCCAGGCCCTGCCGAAGCCGAAGGCCCGAAGGCCAAGGGTCTACCTGGAAATCTGGGATTCCCCTCCCCAGGCGGCCGGCCCCAACAGTTTCATCGGTGGACTGATCCGACTGGCCGGCGGCGAAAACGTCGTGGACATGGCGACCCCGGACTTCCCGGTCATTCCTCTCTCACGTATTGCGCAAAAGGATCCGGAGTTCATCTTTCTTGCCTACCCCACCTCCTCGACCGCCATCGTGGGGCGCCGGCCGGGATGGTCAGAGATCACCGCCATCCGGATGCAACGGGTGATTGCCCTCCCGGAGAACCTCCCCCTCCGCCCTGGACCGAGATGCCTGGAAGCAGTCCGCTACCTGTCCCATCTATTGGAATAATTTTTTTAATTATAAATAAAAAATTGATAAAGTTTATAAAAAATTAATAACATGGCTAAAAATTTATTAAATTTTGGGGCGCGTTGAGATAGAAACTCCCTGTTCATCGTGGGCAATTCCCGCTTTGGCCACCATCTCCCCCATTCTTCCCTCTAGTAACTACCCAAAAAGTAACAGGTATCAACCCCCCGTTAAACCCTCGCCCACCGTCCTCCAGCCAGGAGGGGCTTTTCCGATGATCTTACCCATCCCTCGTCAGCCCGCCCCGCGATCGGTCAAGTCCTGCCAAATCCTCTGCCTGGCCGGAGTTTGACCTACGTCTGGGATGTGGGGGATAATGGACCAAACCACCTCCCGGAGGCACCATGCACCATCCAGGTCAATCCCGTTCCGCAAGGTCTGTCAGGCCTCTGGGGCGTGCCCTTTGGGCCGCCGCATTCCTTCTCGCCGCATTCCTCTTCGTTGGGGCCGCCCCAGCCGCACCAGCACCCGGCGGTGCCCCCCGCCCCCCGTCCACGCCAGCCGCGGCGAGGTCTCCGGGCCGAGGATCTCCGGGGTTCCCGGTGGAACTCAACCTGGGACCACGCCTGGCTACGTTCACGTTCGTCCTTCCCCGCGCAGGATGCGTTTCCGTGCTGGCCAACCAACCTGGGAAGCGGGAAACCGCGCGACTCTGGGGCCCGGCCTGGCTGGCCGAGGGACGCCATGCCATCGGTCTTGAGGCCGGGCGGGTGGCATCCCGCACCGGGTTCATCGAGTGTTTTTCCATCGAGCTGATCCCCCGGCAGGTGGTCGGCCGTTCGGGAAACGGGGAAAGGCAGTTCGTCCGGCCGATGGGCCTGGGATGGGATTCCTCCCACAAGGAACTGTATGTGGCCGACACCGGCAACGACCGCATCGTCCGCCTGGGCGCGGACGGCCGGTTCATCGGCCAGTATGGCGGTTTCGGTCTGGCGCTGGGCGACCCCGCCGAAGAACGCGAGGACAGCCTGTCAGGTCCCTGGGACGTCGCCCCAGGCGGATTTTCCAACTTCTACGTGGCCGACCAGAACAACGACCGGATCTGCGAATTCGATGCATACAAAAGCTACAAGGGCGATTTCTTCCCCAAGGCCAACGACACCCGCAACCGCCTGAACCGTCCACGGGGCCTGTGCATCGACTACGAGAGCAACCTGTGGGTGGTCGATTCGCGCGGCGACCGGATCCTGAAGCTCTCCCCGAGCGGGGCGAAACTGTTCGAGCTGGGCGGCTACGGCTGGAGCAAGTGGAACTTCCGGGATCCCACCCAGGTGGCGGTTGATCCGGAAGGCCGCATCTACATCAGTGACCCCGGCAACCACCGCATCGGGGTGTTCGACCGTCTGGGTTCGGTCCTCCTGGAGATCAAGGACCACCTGAAGGCGCCGGTGGGCGTCGGGGTCGACCCTGACGGCCTGATCGCCATCTGCGATGAGGAAACCAACGAGCTGGGCCTCTACACCCCGGACGGCAGGAGAATCCTGATGTGCAACGGGGTTTCGGACCGCGACCGGTTCCGGGCCCCCTGCGACGTGGCCATCACTCCCCGCACCCTCTACCTCCTCGATTCGGGCAACCACCGGGTCGTGCTCCTCGAGCGGCGGAAAAGCCACCTGGAGAGCTCTTGGCAGGCCGGACCCCGCGTGCTAGAATGACGTTTCCGATCCGGACTCTCCCTAGGGGGCACACCGTGAAACCCATCATCGCCCGACTGCCGGCCGCCATCCTTCTGCTCGTTGCCACTGCGCTGGTCTTCAGCGGATGCAAGGGACGCTCAAAAAACCAGGAAAAAACCCGGTTCCGCCTGAACATTTCCGACGAGATCCGCACCATCCCGCTCTCCGAACTCCTGCCCAAGACCACCGCCAAGACCGGGAAGTCAGAAAAGGAGATCGGGGAGAAGGTGCGCTATGACTACATGTACGGCACCCTGGCCGGCCAGTACGGCAACCTCCGCACCGCCGAGAAACATTTGAAACTGGCGCTGGCCAAGGAGCCGGCCTTCACCGACGCGCACCACAACCTCGGCCTTGCCTACTACAAGATGGGCCGGATCAACGATGCCATCGCCCAATGGCAGACCGTGCTCCGCCTCGACCCGGCCTACGCCGAGACCTACTACAACCTGGCCATTTTCATGCTCGACAACAACCGCCGGGCTGACGCCATCACCCTGCTCGAAACCTGCATCAAGCACGAACCCTACCACCTCAAGGCCCGGTATGCGCTCGGCAAGATGAACCAGGAGGACGGCAAGGTGCAGGAGGCCATCCGCCACTTCCGCGCCTTCCAGATGAAGGACCGGGGGGACTTGCGGGTTCACCTGGCCCTGGGCGAGCTGTATCTGCTGGCCAATCAGGCTGACTCCTCGCTGAAGGAGTTCGAGGCGGCCGCCCGCATCGACGACAAGAACGCCCAGGTCCACTACCAGCTGGGCGCCGCCTACCACCGGCGCAACTGGCTGGACAAGGCCGTCTTCGAATACAAGCGGACCACCGAGCTGGCCCCCGACCACCTCGACGCCTTCGTCAACCTGGGCGACATCTATTTCCAGCGGCAGGAGTATGCCTCCGCCCTGGCCGCCTACAATGCCGCCCTCGGCATCGATTCCACCAATACCTACGCCCGGCGGAAGGCCGCCGAGGCCGAGAAGAAGCTGTTGGAGCGCGATCGTGGTTCATGACCCCCGCCCCGCCGGAGCCGGGGCGGCGCCGGTTCCCGTCCTTTCCCTCAAGGAGCCCCTGAGCCTCGTCAAGTTTCAGATCCTGCAGGACCGGCTTCAGCTCAGCGCCAGCGAAACACTGGCCTGGCTGGAATCGATGCACCAGGAGGTCGCGCGCCAGCTGGGACTGCCCCCGGCGGCGGTGGCTTTCGACGCGGAGTTTCACGGCCGCGACCTCGACCTGATCTTCACCCTCGACCGGCAGAACCTGCCCCCCGCCAGGAAGGCCCCGTGATCCCCGGCCTCACCCATTGGGACCTGCTGTCCATCGACAAACCCGGCCGCTACCTCGGCGGTGAGGTCAACCAGGCCACCCCCCGTCCTGATGCCGACCTGCGGGTCTGCCTCGGGTTCCCGGACCTGTACGAGCTGGGCATGTCGAACATCGCCCTGAAGATCCTGTATGCCATCTGCGACGCCGATCCCCGCATCGCGGTGGAGCGGGTCTTCGCCCCCTGGCCCGACTTCGAGGCCCTGCTCCGGCGGAAGGGCCTGCCCCTCGTCTCGCTAGAGAGCAAGCGTCCCCTGAAGGACTTCGACCTCGTGGGGCTCACCCTTCCCTACGAGATGACCTTCACCAACCTGTTGAACATGCTCGAGCTGGGGGGCATCCCGACCGACCGTCGACAGCGCGCCGGCCTCCCCCTGGTGGTCGGGGGCGGCCCCTCCGGGTCGAACCCGGTGGTGGTCGGGGATTTCTTCGACGCCATCCTGGTCGGCGACGGCGAGGAGGCCATGCCCGAGCTGTGCGCGGTCGTGCGGCGGGGCAAGGCCGCCGGGGCCTCGCGCCAGGCACTGCTCGAGGAGATCGCCGGCCTCGAGGGGTTCTGGGTCCCCGCCGTGCCCCGGCCGGTGCGCCGGCGCCTCTTTTTGGGATTCCCGTCTTCGGTGCCGCCGCTGAAGCCGATCGTGCCCAACATCGAAACGATCCACGACCGCGCGCCGCTGGAGATCTTCCGCGGCTGTGTGCAGGGATGCCGGTTCTGCCACGCCGGGTTCTTCTACCGCCCGAAGCGGGAGCGCCCCCCCGAACGGCTGGCCGAGTGGGGTGAGACCCTTCTGCGGCAGACGGGAAGCGACGCCCTGGGGCTGATCTCGCTGTCGACCAGCGACTACGCCCGCCTCCCCGAGCTCCTCCAGCGGCTGAACGAGCGCAAGGCCTTCCCCGACCAGTCGCTGTCGGTGCCGTCTCTGCGCATGAACGAGAACACCCTCCACCTGCTCTCGACCATGCCCGACCTGCGCAAGAACGGCCTGACCTTCGCCCCCGAGGCCGGCAGTCAGCGCCTCCGGGAGATCATCAACAAGCGCATCACCGAGGAGGACATCTTCCAGGTGGTGGTCGCCACCAAGGATTCCGCCTACCGCGTGCTCAAACTGTATTTCATGATCGGTCTGCCCTTTGAGACCGACGCCGACGTCGATGCCATCGCTGACCTGGTGCGCCGGCTCGACGACGCCGCCCGCCGCGCCAAGGCCCGCAAGGAATTCTCGATCAGCCTGTCGGGGTTCGTGCCGAAGCCGTTCACCCCCTTCCAGTGGGCGGGCCAGGATCCGCCCGAGGTGCTGAAGGAGAAGCGATTGCGGGTCTGCGCGGCCCTGAAGAAGAGCCCGGCCAAAATCTCCTGGCGCGACGAGTTCCTCTGCCAGCTCGAGACCGTGCTGGCGCGCGGCGACGGCCGGGTCGGCGCCCTGCTGGACGAAGCGCGCCGCCGGGGCGCCCGGTTCGACGGCTGGAACGAGCACTTTTCGCGGGAGGCCTGGCAGGGGGCGTTCGCCGCCACCGGCCTGGACCCGGCCGAGTTCACCCGGCCCATCCCGCTCGACCGGCCCCTCCCCTGGGATTTCATCGACTTCCGTGTCCCCCGCGCCTTCCTGGTCGAGGAATACCGGCGGGCCGCCGCCCTGGCGGGGGTGAGCGTGCCATGACCGGCTCCCCCACCCCGCCCCCCGTCGTGCTCCGGGTCACCTACGCCCGCGAAGCACAGGCCGTCTACCTCGCGCACCTCGACACCATCGACCTGCTGGGGAAGGCCATCCGCCGCGCGGGGCTCCCCTACAAAATTTCCCAGGGCTATCATCCGCGCCCGAAAGTGACGTTCGGCCCGCCCCTGCCCCTCGGACACGCCAGCCGCTGTGAGTTCCTCCTCCTGCCGCTCGAGCGGGCCGTCGACCCGGCCGCCGCCGCCGCCGCCCTGGCCGCCCAGCTCCCCGCCGGGTTCACCGTCCTGGGCGCGGACCTGCACCAGGGGCCGGTTCCCACCGGCAACCGGCTCCGCTACCGGCTGGTCTTCCGGCCGGGCGCGGCCGCGGTCCGGGAACAGGCGCGGGCCTTCCTGGCCGACCCGCAACGGGAGATCGTGACCCGGCGCGGCCAGGCGGTGGAACGGCTTCCGCTGGGGCCGGCCGTCACCCGTCTGGTCACTGACGACGGGGAGAACGCCGCTTCCCCCTCCCCCACCCTGCTGGTCGATTTCGAGCAGGGCACCAAGGGGGTCCCCTCCGCAGGCAAGGTGCTGACGGCCCTGGTCGAGTTCCTGGGCCCGGCCCGCGAAGACCTCCAGCTGATTGAAAGGAACGCGCTTTTCCCGTAATCTTTTCCGGGACACCGTCCCGTCACCCCACCCATCCCCGGAGGCTTTTTTGTCACGCCAAATCATCGTCAACATCGGCCCCTATGAGACGAGGGCCGCCATCGTCGAGGACGGCCACCCGGTCGAGCTCCTCTACGAGATCCTGGATTCCGAGAAGATCGTCGGCAACATCTACAAGGGCCGGGTCTCCAACATCGTCCCCGGCACGCAGGCGGCCTTCGTCGACATCGGTCTGCACAAGGACGCGTACCTGACCCTGGGCGGCGTCGAGAACTCGGAGGGCGACAACGAAGAGGAGCTGAAGGACATCTTCCGCAGTCCCATCCAGGACATGCTGAAGGTGGGCCAGGAGGTCATCCTTCAGGTCCTGAAGGAGCCCACCCCGACCAAGGGGCCGCGGTCGACCATGGCCATCTCTTTCCCCGGCCGGCACCTGGTGTTGATGCCCACCGTCGAGCACATCGGCATCTCGCGCCGCATCTCACATGACAAGGAGCGCGAGCGCCTGCGGGCGATCGGGAAGAAACTCGCCCCGAAGGGCGGCGGCATCATCTTCCGCACCGCCGCCGAGGGGGTCGAGGAAGGGGACCTCGCCGAGGACCTGAACATCCTGGTCAAGATGTGGCAGAAGATGGAAGGGAAAGCGAAGAAAGCCCCGCCCAGGACGCTGGTGCACCGCGACATCTCCCTGCCCATGAAGCTGGTGCGCGACTACCTGAACGACGACGTCGACCGCATGGTCATCGACCGCCGCGAGGATTACCAGGAGATCCTGGAGTCCTGCGACTTCCTGTCGCCCCTGCAGAGGGCCGCCCTCGAACTCTACGACGGCAAGGAGCCGGTCTTCGAGGCGTTCGGCATCGAAAAGGAGATCGCGACCGCCCTCGAGTCAAAGGTCTGGCTCGACTCGGGCGGCTACCTGATCTTCGACAAGACCGAGGCGATGAACACGATCGACGTCAACTCCGGCCGGTTCTCGGGCGGGGCCGATCTCGAGGAGACGGTCACCAGGGTCAACCTGGAGGCGGCGGCGGTCGCCGCCCGGCAGATCCGGCTCCGCAATCTTG
>CAZKPI010000090.1:0-252 GCA_964554555.1 uncultured bacterium | reverse complement strand
GGCCACACATCCTCGACTTCTCGGAGCTCGGCCTGGTGCAGATGACCCGCAAACGCACCGCCGCCAGCCTCGAGGAAACCCTGCGGGAGAAGTGCCCCTGCTGTGAGGGGCGCGGCAAGACCCTCGCCGTCGCCACCCTGGCCAACCAGATCCGGCGCCAGGTCCTGCGCGAGGCGGAGCGGATCGAGGGAAAGACGATCACGGTGCGGGCCCACGAGCGGGTGGTGGAATTTTTGCGGGCCCACCATGACC
>CAZKPI010000089.1:0-11907 GCA_964554555.1 uncultured bacterium | reverse complement strand
CGTCTTCAACCGACTTGGCTTCCATCAGCTCGTTGCGGAATTCCTGGTACCGCAGGAGCCGGGACAGCCGCGCCAGAGCCTTCAGATACAGGCCGCCCGATTCGACGGGGGCGGCGATGAGGAAGATCAGGTGGACCGGGCGGTTGTCCAGCGCTTCGAACTCGATGCCGGGCAGGGAGCGGCCGATGGCGACCACCACCTCCCGCACCGCGGAGGTGCGGGAATGGGGGATGGCGATGCCCTTGCCGATGCCGGTGGATCCGACTTTTTCGCGCTCCAGGACAGATTTGAGGAACGCCTCGGCGTCGGTGAGGAACCCGGCCCCGTCGATGAGACCGATGAGTTCCTTGATCGCCTCGAGCTTCTTGGTGGAGGTCAGCTCCAGCTTGATCAGCTGGGGGGAGATGAATTCGGTTAGTTCCAAGGCCCCTCCTTGCGATGGGTGGGATGGAACGCCATGCGGCGCGGGATCAGAACTCGGGCTCGATGAGGCCGAAGTTGCCGTCACTGCGCTTGTAGATGACGTTGATCTGGTTGGTTTCGGCGTTCGAGAAGACGAAGAAGCCCTGCTTGAGCAGTTCGAGCTGATGGGCGGCCTCGTCGGCGAACATCGGTTTCATGGGGAAGGTGCCGCTCCGGACGATCTTGGGGGCGGAATCGGCGGCGGCGCCGGGTTCCTCCTCCGCGGCCCGGTTCTTGCCCTTGGGGGTGATGGACAGCACGGAATGGGTGGCCATGCGGCCTTCCTTGGCGGGCTGGCGGCGGGGAAGATCGCGCTGTTTGTCTTTGTATTTCTTGACCTGGCGCTCGATCTTGTCGGCAACCATGTCGATGGAGGCGTAGAGGTCTTCAGACGCCTTCTTGCCCCGCATGACGATGCCGTTGGCCCAGACGGTGACCTCGCAGACTTTACTGCGGGTCTGGTCCCGGACTTCGTCGACGGACAGCGTCACATCCACTTCGATGATGTGGTCGAAATACTTCTTGATGGAACTGAGCTTCTTCTCGGCGTAGTCCTTGAGGGCCTGGGAGAGGTGGATGTTCTTGCCGGTGACAACGATCTGCATGCGAAAGGCCTCCAATAGAAAGGTGAAGACACCCGTATTCGGGGTTGGATACTAGCATACCCCACCCCCCCTGTCAAGACAAGGGCCGGCTGGGGAAAGGCGATCCTGACAGGACTTCCGGGCAAGGGGGGAACCCGGTCCGGCCGCCCGGACCGGCGCGCCGGCCGGTCGGCCCCCTGGCGAGGCGCGAAACCGCCGTTGCGCGCCGCCGTCCGTGGCGGCCAGGGGGCATGTCCGGCATCGGGTGGCCGGGTTGGCCCGACCATGCGGAGGGGAGGAAGCCCGTGCGCGGTCGGCCGGAAGCGGGTTCCATTCCAGGGGAGCCGGCGGGCGGCATCACCGGGAACGGCCTGCGGAAGCCTTCGCCCCCCCGCCGTGCCAAAGCCCCGCGCGGCAGTCCCACGTTTTCTTTTGCACGGGAATGCGGTATCCTCCATTCCGCATGAACCCATCGCGTCTACGCTCCTGCCGGGCCGGGACGGCCGGCCCGGCGGTATCCCCTTCCGGGCGGGGCCGGCCGTGAGCCTGCCTCTTCCCCCTGCCGGACGCGGATCCTTCCGGGAAGCCATCACCTCAGATGCCGTTCTCGACGCCCTCTTCCACGAGGCCCCTCACGGCCTGCTCCTGACCGACCGCGATGGCCATCTGGTGGTCGTCAACCAGCGGGCCTCGGCCCTGACGGGGCATCCCGTCGACTTTCTCGTCGGACGGTCGCTGTCCGACCTGGCCGTGCCCGAAGACCAGACCGCGGGACCGCTTCGGTTCGACTCCCTTCCCATCGGAGGGGCCATCGAGGACGGGTGGTATCTCCGTCATCGGGACGGCCGTCTGGTCCCCATCCTGAGCCAGGTTCGCCGTCTGGCCGACGGCAGTCTCCTGGTCACCTGGCGGGAGCCCGCCCTCACCGGGTCGGGCCGGTCCGCCGACCTCCAGGACCAGCTGGAACGCCTGCGGTTCCTCACCGAGAACCTCGCCGACGGGATGGTCTACCAGATCAACAGCGGCCGTGACGGCCTGAGCCGGGATTTCACCTACCTCAGCCCCGCGGTTCAGCGGTTCCACCACCTGACCGTGGAGGAGGTGCTCCGCGACCCGTCCCGGCTGTATCGGCAGGTCGCCCCGGAATTCCGGAGCCTCGTCGCCGAACGGGAGGCCCAGGCCGCCGCCGCCTGGATCCCCATGGACGCAGAGGTGATCGTGGAGCTTCCCACCGGCGAGCGCCGGTGGCGGCGGTTCGTCTCGGCCCCGCGGCGGCAGGCGGACGGCTGTATCGTCTGGGACGGCATCGAACTGGACATCACCGCCCGCAAGCTGGCGGATGAGGAGAGCCGGAAGCAGAGGGCGGAACTGCTGGCGGTTCAGCACCTGGCCCGCATCTCCAGTTACCGCCTGGACCTGGCCACCGATGCGGTGGTCTGGTCGCCCGAGTTTTTCGAGATCGCCGAACGCAACCCCGACGATTTCCCTCACACCCGGGCGGCTTTCCTCGAGTTCGTCCATCCCGCCGACCGCGAGCGGCTTCGCCAGGCGATCGCCTCAGCGGCGGCCGGCGGCCCCCCCGACCGGGCGGAATACCGGATGGTGATGCCCGATGGCCGGGTGAAGCACATCCTCAGTTATGCCCGGGTGGAATTCGCGGCCGACGGTCACACCCCGATCGGCCTGATCGGCTACACCCAGGACATCACGGACCGCGTCCGCGCCGAGGAGGAGCGGGACCGCCTGAGCGCCCAGCTCGCCCACTCCAGGAAGCTGGCATCGGTGGGCCGGCTGGCCGGGGGAGTGGCCCATGATTTCAACAACATGCTGGCGGTCATTCTGGGCCGGGTGGAACTTCTGCTCCAGCAGGTCGACCCCGACTCACCCCTGGCCAGGAACATCGGGCAGATCCAGGCGGCCGCCCAGCGGTCGGCCAACCTCACCCGCCAACTGCTGGCCTTCGCGCGCCGACAGACCGTTTCCCCCAAGATCCTGTCCCTGAATGCGGCCATCGAGGCGATGCTGGAGATGATCCGGCGGCTCATCGGCGACGAGGTCGATCTGGTCTGGGTTCCCGGCCCCGACCTGTGGCCGGTCCGGTTCGACCCCGCCCAGCTCCACCAGGTCCTGACCAATCTGTGCGTGAACGCCCGCGACGCCATGGCCGGGGTCGGCCGGATCATCATCCGCACCGGAAACCTCACCCTCGACCGGGCTTTTTGCGAAGGCCAGGTCGGTTTTTCCCCGGGGGACCACGTGCTGTTGTCGGTCAGCGACAACGGCCAGGGGATGGATGAGGAGACCCTGGAGCACGTGTTCGAGCCGTTCTTCACCACCAAAGAGGTCCACCGGGGAACCGGCCTGGGCCTGCCCACGGTGTTCGGCATCGTCCAGCAGAACGGAGGCCAGATCACGGTCTCCAGCCGGCCGGGGGAGGGATCCTGCTTCCGGGTGTTCCTGCCCCGGGTCAAGGGCCAACCCGACGAGCCCGAAAAGACCGTCCAGGAGGAACCGGTGCGGGGCCGCGGCGAAGTGGTCCTGGTCGTGGAGGACGAACCCAGCGTCCTCGACCTCACCAGGGCCATGCTGGAATCGCTCGGGTACCAGGCCGTGGCCGCCCGCACACCCGGCGAGGCCCTGGCCATGGTCGCGGCCGGGACCAACCCGCTCCACCTGCTCCTGACCGACGTGGTGATGCCGGAGGGAAACGGGCGGGAACTCGAAGAGAAGATCCGGCTCACCCACCCCGGCCTGAAGGTGCTTTTCATGTCCGGGTACACCGCCGACCTCATCGCCCCCGGCGGGATCCTGGACGAGGGACGGCCATTCATCCAGAAGCCCTTTTCCCTGCACACCCTGGCCGCCCGGGTCAGGGCCGCCCTCGACCAGACCGCTGACCAAAAACCATCTGCGAAGCCTGCCCCGCGCGGCACCCCCGCCGGGCGCCGCACCGACACCGCCGCGGCAGGGAGGAGATCCAAACGATGAAAGACAACCCGTTGTGGTTCTGGGTGAATGCCTGCCGGGGCATGGCCGCCGTCGGCGCCGCCCTGCTGGCCCTTCCCTTCGCGATCGACCTGGATATGGGCCAGGGGGGCGGGGCCAGCCTGATGATCGGTCTCATGCTCCTGCTGACCGGCCTGATCTCGGCCGCCGTCCTGGCCCGCAAGGCCCGGCAGGCCGACCGGATCCTGCGCCCCCACGAGGTACTGGCCCACTGGACGGGTACCGACGAGGAGGGGGATGCCTACGACATCGTGATCTCCCGCGCGGGAATCATCTACGACACGGAGGTCCTTCCCTTCTTTGGCGAGTTCTGCGGCCTGGCGCAGGCGGAATTGGAAACGGAGGGCCGGATTCCCACAGCTCTGCGGGTGCGGGTCAACGGTTGGCACAAGGCCCGCCGGCATACCTTCGATCTGCGACTGCCCATCCCCCCCGCCGCACAGGAGCAGGCTCCAGCGGTCCTGGCCGCCCTGCAGGGTCTGGCCGGCCAGCGCCAGGCGGACTGACCGCCGGACCGCACCCCGTCCCGGCCAACGAGCGGCCTCTTCGGCAGGACCGGCATGCCGAAGCGGCGGGGGCCCCCTTCCCAACGGGGATTCCGCGTTCCCGACCGGCCTTCCGGACGGCAAAATTCCCTGTTACGTGACGCGGGGATTTGACGTATAATGGACATCAAATCTGCCGACGAGGTGTTGAGTATGAAGAATCGGTCGCGGGTTTTCTGTTGTTGTCTGCTCATCCTGGGGATGTGGCTGGCGGCGGGTGCCGCCCGGGCCGACGAGGATATCCCCACCTACAAGGTGGCGGTCACCCCGGGATTCCAATTGAACGGTCAGGTTTTCGGCCGCTTCGAGACGCCGGCCTACGCCCTCGAGCCCGGCCTTGACAACCTGCTGATCTCAGTCGACATCAAGCGTGCCGAGAAGGCGGTGGTCAGTTCCTACGCCCGCTTCCGGGATGCCCGGACCGGCCGCTGGACCCGCTACGAGCAGTTCGAGACCGAATTCCACTATGCCGGCGTCCATCCGGTCTCCGGGTACCAGTTGTTGTTCGTGATCCTCGATCTGGGCAAGGGCCGGAGCGTCGTCGAGCGGTTCACCGCCCAGGGCCGCACCCTCGGTGAGGAGGCCATGGAAGCCATCCTGAAACAGCCCCTTCCCTTCACCCCGGCACGGGCCTGGCCCCAGCCGCCGATCGTCAGCCGCGCTGAATGGAAAGCCCGCCCCCCCAAAGGCGAGTACAAGTACCACACCCCGCAGAAGATCGTCGTGCATCACACCTGGAAGCCCACCGCTTCTCAGTACACGGGGGCGGCCACGATCCGGGGCATCCAGGACTATCACATGGACGACCCCAATACCGGGTGGTCCGACATCGGGTATCACTTCCTGATCGGGCCCGACGGGGTCATTTACGCCGGCCGCCCCGAGAAGGCGGTGGGCGCCCACTGCCGCCCCAACGTCAACATGGTCGGGGTCAACGTCATCGGCAACTACGACCCGGGCCAGGACCAGGTCACGCCCGCGATCGACAAATCCCTTGTCGAGGTGCTGTCGTGGTTGTGCTCGACGTACAAGATCGACCCCCGCAGTCAGATCTACGGGCACCGCAACTTCTCCACGAAGTCCTGCCCCGGTGACGGCGTCTACGACAAGCTTCCCGCCTACCGGGAGGAGATCCTGAAGAACATCGGCGAAAAGAAGTAGCCTGCCCCGTCCGGTCCCCCGACCCCCATCCGCCCGGATGGGGGTTTTTCGTGGAAGGAGGTGCCGTCCCGCATGCTCGAGCCGCGCGAGTTCGCCGCCACGCAGTTCCGCCCCCATCCGGTCGCCCTGCTGGTCGGGGTGGCGGTGGTGGTCCTGGCCGTCCAGATGCTGACCGGCAACACCTTCCTGATGCTGTTGCCAAGTTCGGCAGGGCTCGTGGCCAGCCTCACGGCGGTCTTCTTCCTGCTCGCCTGGGCGGGGGCCCGCCTCGGCCACGCCATGCTCGCCCGGCTCGATCTGGAACTGCCGACGGTCGGCCTGTGGTTCCACCCCTTCCTGTGGACGGTGCTGACCGGGCTGTTCAGCGGCGGCCTGCTGGTGGCCTGGCCGGCCTGGGCCGGGCGGGCCTTCTGGTCGACTTTCCTGCGCCTGAACGCCAAGGTGACGACGACGGCCTTTACCATCACCCTCCTGGCCTTCGGGCTGTTCATCGTCATCATGGCGCTGTATGAGGTGATCCGGTATCTGCGCTGGTCGGTGGACCTGGCCGAGGGGCTGTGGAAATCGGTCGAGGGCGAGGCCGCGACCGCCGTCACCAGCCTGGCCCGGGGCGAGACCGTCGGCCTGCAGGCGACCCTGACCGCGATGAAGAGCCGGCTGTCCGCCATCGAGGAGTCCCGCACCCGCGCCCAGCGGTTCAACCGGGGGGCGGCCTGGCTGTTGTTCTTCGGCATGATCGGGGCGGGCACCTGGGTGGTCTTCTTCCGGCCGGAGCTGATCCTGTTCTACCGCGGGATGGCGCAACTGCGATCGTTCCGTGAGCCGGCGGTGGCCTTCGAGACCTTCGAGCATCTGGCCCGGCGGTATCCCGGGTACCGCTACCTGGACACGGTCGAGTATTTCGCCACCTGGACCCTGGAGCGGCGGCTCAACCGCCATGCCGAGGCCGCCCGCCGGTATGAGGCCTTCCTCGACCGATACGGGCCCGACAACGTCTGGGCCGACGAGGCGATGGCCGGACTGGTCAGGCTCTACCTCGACAAGCTGGCCAGCCCCGCCGCCGCCCTGACCTGGACCCGGCGCTACCAGGAGCGGTTTCCCGACGGGATCATGGCGCCCCACGTGGCCCTCTACGAGGTCCGGGCCCTGCTCGACGAGGGGCGGAAGGACGACGCCCTGGCCGCCTTCCAGCGGGCCCGGGAGCGGTTCGCGGGGCGGATGATCGAGCTGTATGACAGTGAGGACGATTTCCTGGCGCGCCTGCCCTTCGAGTCGGCGGCGGCCGGGCTCGACCTGTGACCGGCGCCCCGCCCGGGCGGGGCGATGTGCTATAATCGGACCGGCCGCCGGAGAAGGCCCATCTTCGCAATTGGGAACGGACATCACCGCCTATGGCTCTGGTTCTGGTTCGTGAGATTGTCGCCGATCAAGGCCTGACCCTGATCGCCGGCCAGCCCGGCCTCGACCGCAAGATCATCTCGGCCGAGGTCCACCGGCCCGGCCTCGAGCTGGCCGGATTCTTCGAGCATTTCGGATACGAGCGCATCATCGTCCTGGGCCGCACCGAACTGGCCTACCTGGGCGAGCAGACCGCCGAGACCCGCAAGGTGCGCCTGCGGCAACTGCTGTTCTTCAACATCCCCTGCATCATCGTGACCGACGACCTGCTGGTGCTCGACGAACTGATCGACCTGTGCAATCAGAAGGGCATCCCTGTCCTGCGCACCGCACAGCGGGCGGGCGAGTTCGTCTACCAGCTGTCGCGGTATCTGCACAACCGGTTCGCCCCGCGCAAGAGCGTGCATGGGGTGTTCGTCGAGGTGTACGGCGTCGGCATCCTGATCATGGGGCCCTCGGGGGTCGGCAAGAGCGAGTGCGCCCTCGAGCTGATCAAGCGCGGACACCGGCTGGTGGCCGACGACGCGGTACAGCTGACCAAGATCAGCGACCACAAGATCGTGGGCTCGCCCGACGAGATGATCAAGCACCACATGGAGATCCGCGGGCTGGGCATCATCGACATCCAGTCGCTGTTCGGCATCTCGGCCACCGCCGACGAGAAGCCGGTCGAACTGGTCGTCCACTTCGAAAAGTGGGACGACAACAAGGAATACGACCGCCTCGGCATCCTGCAGAAAACCGTCAAGTTCCTGAAGGTCGAGATCCCGATCACCACCATCCCGGTGCGGGAAGGCCGCAACCTGGCGGTGGTCGTGGAAACGGCGGCGATGAACTTCTACCTGAAGCGGATGGGCATCACCAGTGCGGAGAACTTCGCGCGCACCCTGCAGAACAAGATGCTGAAAGGGCGCTGATGCTGTTGAAGGTCCGGCGCCAGGTCAGCGCCCTTCTGCACTCGCTGGGCTGGGCGGGCCTGCAGGTTGTCGGCTTCGCCATGGTGGCGCTGGCCCTGGTGCTGGGAGCCCTGGCCACCCTGGCCGCCGCCCCCGCCCACCTGGAAACGATCCGCAGTTTCGGTTCCCTGGGGCTGTCCCTGGCCGCCGTGACCGCCCTGCTGATCGGCCTCTTCTGGATCTGGCGCGGGTTCACCCTGGCCTTCCGGCAGTTGTCGTGGCGCGACCAGGAGACCTCGGAGCGGCTGAGGGCCTTCGTTCTGCGCAAGTTCGAGCATCAACTGCCCCCGCTGGTCGCCCTCGGCGGCGGCACCGGGCTGGGAACCCTGCTGAAGGGCCTGAAGGAACTGCCGATCGACCTGACGGCGATCGTCACCGTCACCGATGACGGCGGCTCCTCGGGCCGTCTGCGCAAGGAACTGCAGATCCTGCCGCCGGGCGACATCCGCAACTGCCTGGTCGCCCTTTCCCCCTCGGAAAGCCTGCTGTCGCGGCTGTTCCAGTACCGGTTCGGGGAAGGGGGCGAGGTGGCCGGGCACAGCTTCGGCAACCTGTTCATCGCCGCCATGACCGGGGTGCTCGGCGATTTCGGCACGGCGGTGCGCGAGGCCAGCAGTATCCTGGCCATCCGCGGACAGGTCATCCCCGTGACCTGCGAGAACGTGGAACTGCAGGCCAGCTTCGCCGACGGCTCGGTGGTGACCGGTGAGACCGCCATCTCGGGCGCGGGCAAGCGGATCACCGGGGTGGCCCTGGTGCCGCCCCGGGCCCTCCCCAACGCCGAGGCGCTCCAGGCCATCGACCAGGCCCGGCTGGTCGTGCTGGGACCGGGCAGTCTGTTCACCAGCGTCATCCCCAACCTGCTGATCCCCGAGATCGCCGAGCGCATCAACCGGAGCCGGGCCCGCGTGGTCTACATCTGCAATGTCATGACCCAGCCCGGCGAGACCGACGGGTTCACCGCCGCCGACCACGTGGCCGCCCTCCTGCAGAAAACCTCCCTGCGCCGGATCGACGTGGCCATCGTCAATGCCCGCCGCGTGGCCCGCCAGCTGATGGGGAAATATGAAGCGAGGGGCCAGTTCTGGGTACCGCCCACCGTGACGCGCATCGAGGAGATGGGCATCCGCGTGGTGGCCGGCGATTTCCTGTCGGAAACCGACCTGGTCCGCCATGATCCGCGGGCCCTCGGCAACGCCGTCCTGCACCTCCTGCAGGAGGCACCGGCCCCGGTCGGGGGTTCCCGCTGACCCGCCCCGTGGACCGGCCGGCGCCGGCGGCGCCGGAAGACACCTACCATCTCGCGTTGAAGCGGGAGATCGTCGAAACCCGCATTCCCCTGCTCTGCTGTCGGCAGGCCTTTCTGCTCGGCCTGTCGGTGCCGCGGGGGCCGGCGGGGGCCCGCCTGCGACTGCCCCGGGCCTTGCGCGATCCCGGGACGGTCGACCGGCTGGCCCGGGCCGTCCTGCCGCGCGCGGTGGCCCAGGATCTCGACCGGGGGAGCCTCGGCTTCGCGGCGGGTCTGCGAGCGCTGGCCTGGCGCCGGTTTTCCCGGGCCCTGGCCGACCATCTCCGGGGCATCCGCTCCCTGCACTGCCTGCGGGCCTGGCTGCGCGGGATGTTCGTGCGATGCGCCTACCTGCAGGACCCGGGACGGGGCTATCACCTGGAGTTCCGTCTGCGCGGCCGGCACCGCCGGCGCCTGTTCCGGTGCGTGGCGCGGGCCCTGCGCCTGCCGTTCCGGTTCTGCCGGCGCCGTGACCACGTCGTGGCCTACCTGAAGGGGCGACGCGGGTTGATCCGGTTCCTGCGCGCCATCGAAGCCTTCGACCGGGCGATGGCCTTTCAGGACCTGGCGGCGACCCGGGACCTTCTGGGGACGGTGAACCGGCAGGTGAACTTCGAGACCGCCAACATCCACCGGGCGGTGTCGGCGGCCGAGCGGCAGATCGAGCGGATCCGGCAGGTGCTCGAGAAGGCGGAGAGTGAACCGGAGCTCTTGTCCGACGCCCTGCGGGCGGTGGCCGAGGCGCGGGTCCGGTTCCCCGAGGACCCCCTCGAGGCGCTCGGACAGCGCTTCGCGCCGCCGCTGTCGAAATCGGCCGTCAACCACCGGCTCCGGCGGCTGGCCGACCTGCACCGGAAACTCTTCCCCGCGGCGAAGCCGGAAACCGGGGACCCTGCAGACGAGAACGGGTAACCGGTCAGGCGCCGGCCGGGCCGGAGGCACCAGGCTCTTCCAGGCGGCCGGCGGCGAACTCCAGGAGGCGGGCGCCGAGCAGGGTGTCCAGACCGGTCTCGTGGCTGACGACGAGGGTGGCCCGCCCGGGACGGCAGGCGTGGCGGAGCAGGGCCTGCTCGACCAGGGTCCGGCTCGCCGCGTCGAGGTGGGCCAGGGGCTCGTCGAGCAGAAGAACACGGGGGGCGGCGGCCAGGGCCCGGGCGACCGACACCCGGCGGGCCTCCCCCCCCGACAGGGTGGCCGGATACCGGTCGGCCAGGGCGGCCAGGCCGAGATCCGCGAGAAGGGTCTCCGCCTCCGGAAGCGGCGACAAGACGGTGGCCCGGTGGGACGGGCCGGAACCCGACGGCGGGAGGAGCGCCACCCCGGGCCCCGGCGCGGCCGGCGACCCGCCAGCGGCGGTGACAGCGTCCGACGTCGGGCCAGCGAGCGGCGTGAGGATCTCCAGGTGCTGGCGGACGGTCAGGTGGGGCCACAACCCGTCATCCTGGAAGGCCATGCCGATTCCCCTCTGCCAGGGCGGCAGGAGCCATGCCCCGTCGGTGACCGCTTCCCCGCCGATGAGGATGCGGCCGGCATCGGGGCGGTCAAGCCCGGCGATGAGGCGCAGGAGGGTGGTCTTGCCGCACCCTGATGGGCCGCGGATCACAGCCGCCCCCCCCGGCGGAAGGTGCAGGAACAGCCCGTCCAGGAGGATCCGGCCGGGAAGACGCCTGGTCAGGTTTTCGAGACGGAGCATGGCTTCATCTTCGGGTGCGTTCAGGGCGGGGCGGCCGACCCCGCCGGGAGGAGGTCGGACACCCGCCGCAGAAGGGCGGCGGCCAGTCCGACCCCGGCGGCCAGCAGAAGGCCGAGCCGGGCCACCTCACTGCCCGCCCCGTAATGCATCAGGTTGAACAGACGCAGGGGAAGGGTTTCCCGGCCGGGGGGCACGGTCAGCAGGGAGACGTCGAGTTCGCGCAGGGAGAGCAGAAGGCCGAACAGCAGGATGCCCACCCGCCGCGGCAGGTCAAGCCGCAGGCACAGCCAGCCCCCGCCCGCGAAGACCAGGGCGGCATCCTCGCCGGGCGGAGCTCCCGCCCCGCGCCGCCACAGGACCGCCAGAGCCAGGCAGAAGGGCAGGATCCGGCCCAGGTGGGCGGCCAGAAGGCCCGCCCCGTGGGAATGCGCCCAGGCCAGCCAGGGGGTGGTCCAGGTCAGGGCGTGGGAAAAACCGAGCAGTAGCGGCGGAAAGAGGAGAGGCAAGGCGAGCGTCAAGGCCGCCGCCGGGGGCAGGCCAGCGGCCAGCCGGTCGCCGAGGGGGATTACGATGACGGCGGCCACCCCGGCCGCCGCGACCCCGACCGTCAAGGAGACCATCAGGGCCGGCCAGGCCGCGCCCACCCCGGGCCCGGTCCAGGGACCGGCCGCCCCGAGAACCATGCCCAGGCAGGGCAGGCCGGCGCCGAGCACCAGCAGGGAGGCGGCCAGGGCCAGTCCGCCCGCCCACAAGGCGGGCCACCGCGCCGGATCGAACAGGGCGGTGCCGACCGCGCTCCGGCCGCCGGGGGTGG
>CAZKPI010000088.1:0-11921 GCA_964554555.1 uncultured bacterium | reverse complement strand
GTCTTCCATCAGGGTCGGCGCATAGCCGCACCAGCGCAGGAGATTGTCCGCATGAGTCTTGTATTTTCCGATGGTGAGATATTTGGAGTTGATCCGCGCGGTGACCTGGAACTCGTGATAGCGGAAGGTGTACGATTTGTCCCCGCCGATCAGCCCATGCAGATTGCAGTACCAGTCGAAGTTCTCGAGGTTCTTGCAGACCAGGAAATACTCGCAGTCGGCCGTGGGGGGTACCGGTTTGACCGGGACGTACTTCGTGCTGAGGCACATGGTGTAGACATTCTGGAATTTGTCCCAGGTCGGGAGCTGGGTGTTCCCGTCCTTGATATATTGGGCCGTGGCCTCGTTCAGCATGGTCAGGTTGGCCCGGCAGGCCTTGATGATTTCAAACCCGGGCTCCACCCCATGGGCGGGAATGACCAGGGCGCCGGCGACCAGGAGGACGGCCAGGAAGGGAGGAACCTTGTGCCTGATGGGCCGGTGGCAGTTCAGCATGGAAGATCACCTCGCTCACGAAGTCTCGCCGCATGATACACCATCCCCCGGAGGTTGGCTATCAACCTGATTGCCTGGGGTCTTCCGGCTCTCCGAACGTTCCACGCTGGGTTCGCCACCTTCTGGAGCGTCTCGCCGGTCTGGAGAAGACACCTCAGAACGGCATCGTATGCCATTTGGTCTTGGAAAAGCGAACCAAGGCTGGAAAATCTGGCCTGGGGTTCACGAGTCGCCGGTGTCGTGACGACCCCCACGTTAGCCACGGAACGCCGTCGCCACTGTTCTCCGTCGTGCCGCGTCGAGCCTGGTATCGAGTCGGTTCAGAGCGTCGAGCAAAAGCGCTGGTGGGAGCGGTTTCCCGTGTCTGCCTCCGGTCATCGCATCTTGGCGGCAATCCACAAACGATCCATTTCGGCATCGAATCTCTTGGCCAGTCTCTTTGCGGTCTGGCGGTCGCCGGTGCCGAGCGACCGCCGGATCTCCCGCTTCCCATCGAGGTGCGCACGCCACTCCCTTGGCACCGCCCCAGGAAGGACCACTTTAGCCCTCGTCGGGGCAGGTGTCTCAGGGGCCCCTCAGGGAGGGATGTCGCGCCGAGTGTCCCGCAGGTTGCGTTTTCCGGCAAGTGGATGTACCATTCCATCATCTCCGCGCCTATAGCTCAGGTGGATAGAGCACAGGATTCCTAATCCTGGGGCCGCAAGTTCGAGTCTTGCTAGGCGCACTGTCTGCACACGTTTGTCGGAAAAGGCTCTCGCCTCCAGATTGCCGGGATGGGGTCAGGTGGTGTCCCCGGATCTCTTCCCTCCCCCAGTCGCCTGAATGGTGACATCCCTGGCCATTGACGGATGGGCGAATCATTCGTACAATTGACTATCATCACTATTACCGCCTTTGGAGGGTGAGTCATGACCCCATGTGTCAGGCAATGTATTTCTGCTCTCCTTATTCTGGCTTCCCTGACAGGAACCTGCGCCCTCGCCCAGGATCAATCCCTCCCCGCCGTGGAACCCCAGGTCGCCCAGGCAGAAACCCCATCGGGCTTCGTTCCGGCCTGGAACGTCGGCGACAGCTGGACGGTGGAGGCTTCATACCGCGATCTGCGCAGTCCCGGCGAGGTCTGGCTGCCGCCCATCCGCTGGACCTTCAAGGTCCGGGCCATCAAGCCCCTCCACCGCCAGGACTGCTACGTGGTCCACGTCTTCCCCCGCACCCGCGGTCTGAAGGTGCAGGCCATCCTCTACCTTTCCACCCTCGATCTGCGGCCCCTGCGGGTCATCGACATCTTCCCCACCCGCCAGGGCGTCAAGCACCAGGAGCGGGTGATCGACCCGTTCCAGCCCCAGCCGCTGTCGGCCGAGGCATCCCTGGTGCCCTATGACCTTCCCCTGTTCCCGCTGATCCGCAAAGACGTTCAGCGCGCCGACGGGTTCGCCGCCTACCGCGATCCCGAGCCGCGCCAGATCGAGAAGATCTCCGCGGTGGCCGGGTTCAAGTTCAAGAAGACGATCCGCCAGGCGGAGAAGAAGCCCGACCAACAGCATGCCGACATCTTCCGCGCCTATCGGTCCGGCGGCGAGACGTTCCAGGTCGAACTGTCGGACGATCGGTCCGGCGAGTCCCTGGTGCAGGTCTGGCAGGAGGGCTTCCCCTGGGCCCTTTCCTCCGAGAGCCGCGCCCGGAAGGTTCGCCTGATCCCCTCGACCGGATCTGCCGCGCCCCGGTCGGGCGCCCCCCGCCCGGTGGGCCAGTCCACGGAAGGGAAGTGAGCCATGAAACGACTGAATATCCTGCTCGCCATCTGCCTCCTCTCCCTCATCTCCTCGGCCGCCTGGGCTGACGACAGCGCCTCCGGGGAGATCAAGCCGGCCCCCTGGTCCGGCGACTGGTGGTCCCGCAAGAAGGGATTCATGGTCAAGGGCTGGCCCGGCCATGCGCCCTCCCCCTTCGAGCGCTACGACGCCTACGTCCAGTCCCGCACCGGCAGGAACCCCGGAGCCTGGGCCTGGGAAAACGATGTCCGCAACACCCATTACAACCCCCAGGCCGAAGACTGGGAAGGGCACTGCAACGGCTGGTCGGCCGCCGCCATCCTCGCCCCCGAGCCGCGCGAAACCAAAATCCGCAACGGCATTACCTTCGAGACCAGTGATCAGAAGGCGATCCTGTCCGAGCTCTACATGAACACCTACTGCCAGTTCTACGGCAAGCGCAATTGGGGCAACCACGGCGACGACCCCGACGACATCTACCCTGACGAGTTCCACCGGCTCCTGCTCGAGTACATCGGCAACCGCAAAAGCGCCATCGTCTGCGATACCGCCTACGACCGCCAGGTCTGGAACTTCCCCTGCTTCAAGTTCGAATCCTCCTGGGACACCGGCTGGTTCGACGATTCCAAGCTGAAGGTCAAAACCACGGTCTATTATGCCGACGACGGTGTCCGGCCCGACTTCCTCGGCACCAAGTGGTTCTCTACCACCTACACCTACAACCTGTTCCTCGACAGCCAGGGCAACATCACCGGCGGCGAGTGGACCGGCGGTTCGCGGCAGAACCATCCCGACTTCGTCTGGGTGCCCACTGCCGACGCCCCCAACCCGAACGGCACTGTCCAGGAGAACCCCCGCCTTGATCCGAAGTTCGTCCAGGAGATCACCCAGGGGGCCTCCCGGCTCGACCTCGGCGGCGGCGACGTCCCCGTCGCCCCCGACAGCGTGATCATGGAAGCCGGTCTCAACCCCCGCGACCTGTTCTGAACCTTTCCCCCTGGGCGGGACCGGGACACCCCGATCCCGCCCTTGTCATCTCTGGAATCCTGGTCCCCCACGGGTTCCCGTGGTATGATGGAACGGCCCGTCCGACCCCAGGGACCGCCCCGAGGAGACCGATGCCGACCCGCCGCCATCCCCCGACCCGCCGCCCTGCCGCCGGGGTCACGTTCGTGGAGATCCTGGTGGCGGCGGCCCTGCTGGCCATGGTGTTTGCCATCGGGTGGACGATCTCCAGTTCCCTCCTCGGGGTGCGCAAGGTGCGCGATTACGAGGTGGCGGTGGCTCTGGCCACCCAGGCCATCGAGGCCGTCCGGGCCGCCCGCCACCGGGAACTTGGCGCGGACAAGGACGGCCGCAAGGACAGCCTCCTGTATGATTTCAACAACCTCGGCCAGCCCTTTGACGACGAAGCGGGTGAAGGGTTCGTGCCGGTGGTCAAGGTGGGCCCCGTCGAATTCAAGCGGGAGATCAGCATCACCGACTGCCCCAGCCTGCTCGACGGCCTGCCCTCAGGCTGTAAGTTCGTGCGGGTGACCATCCGGTGGAAGGCCCAGGAGGACGGGGCGCCCATGGTGTTCGAGGCGGCCACCACCCACGCTGACGTATGGTGACGGCGGGAGGCGGATGGCGGACCGCGTCGCGGCGGCGGAGGGAGGGGCTGACCCTCGTCGAGGCCATGATTGCCCTGTCCCTCCTCCTGCTCCTGCTGATGGCGGCCTACCGCCTGTTCTTCGCCGAGGTCCGGGCCATCCGCACCGCCCTTGAGCACATCGGGGTCAACGAGAACGCCCGCCTCTTTCTGGCGCAGTTCGGCCACGATGTCCGCACCGCCAACCGGGTGCCCTTCCCCTGGCCGATCCGCCGCGAGGATGTCCGCACCCTCACCGTCGCCCCCGAAGGGGTCGTCTGCACCCTCGAAAAGACCATGTTCGATTTCGCCGTCAAACCTCCCGACCCGAAGTTCCTGCGGCGCGTGAAGGTCGACTGGCGGCTGAAAAAGGCCCCCGACGGCACCTTCGAGCTGTTCCGCGACATGGTTTCGGATGTACCCCCCCGGCCCGGTCTGCCCTCGCCCTTCAAGGCTACCCGCAAAGTCTGCGGCGGCGTGAAGGAGATGACCGTCTTTTCGACCCTTCGCAAACCGGTGAAGTTCAGTTCGTTTGCCGGGCTCCCCTTCAAGAATTTCCTCGAGTTCGAGCCCTACTCCTCCGACGGTACCGGAGCCTTCCTCGTGCACGTCCGCATCACCTTCGTCCGGGAAGGCACCCGCCAGCCCGACCTCAAGGACCGGTCCGCCCAGGTCATCCGCACCTGCTTCGCGGTGCGCGGCCGGCCGAACGGAGTCAACCCATGAACCTCCGCCCACGGGGCCCGGCGGCGGGCGGCAACGCCCTGCTCGTCGTGCTGATGATCTGCCTGGTGCTGGGCATCCTCGCCGGGTCCATGATCAATTTCCAGCGCGGCCAGGTCCACCTGCTGTCACGCACGGCCAAGGACTTCCTGGCCCTGTGCGTGGCCGAGGCGGGCGTGCATTGCGTCCTGGCCGAGATGAAAGCCAACCCCCAGTTCTGCACGCACGGCAACCACTACATCCCCCAGGCCGGCTGGTCGAGCCCCGCCCGGCACCGCCCCTTCCTCGTCGGCGAAGTCGATGGGCTGGAACTCGACCACAACCTGCGCGGCACCTACTCCGGCCGGGTGACCCTGCGGAGGAACCGCCTGGTGGGCGAGTTCAAGGTGCGGGTCAAGCTGATCAACGCCAAGAACAGCCTCGACACCAAGACGGTCGAGGAATCCCACCGCTACTTCCAGCTCGAGGCCATTGGCCGCGTCGAGGACTCCTATCGCAAGGTCAGCGCCGTTCTCGAGAAATATCTGCCGGCGGCCTACCAGGCCTATGACGGGCAGGTGCTCGACCTGGGCGGGTTCGGGCCCTACCGCCTGGTTCCCGGCATCCTGCGCCGGGGCCGGTTGTACGGCCACGAGATGCTGCGGGTGGGCCGGCGGGGCGTGTTCGACGCCGGCCATGAACTCGAGGAGATGGAAAAGATCTCGACGCCCGGTCACCTGGTGATCAGCGCCAGCACCCACGTCACCTTCCGGAACAACCAGAGCGGGCGCCTGAAGCCTGACCAGGATTCCAGCCACCCCGGCGAGTTTGCCACCTTCCCCGAGATGAGCGGCGACACCGTGCTCACCCATTTTGTGCTTGACGGGATGCACGGCGGGAAGTCCGAGAAGTTTCCGCCCCTGAACCCGAAATACTGGCGCGACGCGACCGACCCCCGGCCGACCATGCTGACCCCCGGGTGCGGGTTCGAGGGGTTCTCGGAGGCCAAGTGGCGCAACCCGGCCAAGCCCGACGAGGTTGTCTATAACCTCGACTTCGGCTGGAAATACCGGAACAAGGATGAGAAGGTCCTGCTCTATTCCACCGTCCCCTTGCGCATCTGGGGCTGTCCGCCCTGGAAGGCTCTGACCATCTTCTGCGAGAAGGACGTCTACTTCGCGGGCGACTTCAACCAGAACCCCGACAACCCGCAATACTACGATCTCGGCTGGCGCGATTACCACGACCCTCCCGAGAACGGCACCGACAAGAACGGGGTGGCGGTCCTGTCGATGGGCCGCATCTGGTTCGATTATTCCAACCCCGTGCTCTTCCTGCGGCACGAAATGATGACCGTCATGGATTACGACCTGGCCATGGCCTTGGGGGGCCAGGACGTCAACCCCGTGGTGCTGGCCGGCATCGTCTACCCGCCCCGGTTCAGCACCACCTCCTCCGACAAGCGCCTGCCGATGACCGCTCTCAACTTCAAGGGCATCAGCTCCCTGTTCGCCCTGCCCAAGGAGCCTCCCGAGGTCATCCCCCTCACTCTGGCCGCTCTGTTCATGAACTCAGCTCTCAAGCCGGTGAAGGAATACTTCGAGCCGACCACGGACCCGGAATTGTACAAAAAGCGTTTTTGTATCAAGGGTTTCCTGAAGCGGAAGGAGCTGGTGGCCAAGCTGGGCACCGCCTGCTACATGACCGGCATCCTCACCAAGGGGGAGCGCGACCACATCATCAGCGCCGCCATCGACCAGGCGGCCAGGGAGATCGAGGAACAGGAGCCCGACCGCTGTCTCGGCCCCTGGAACATCGCCGACCGCATCTTCAAAATGGCCACCAGCCGGCCCAAGACCCTGTTCCGCTTCCCCGAGATGACCGTCAACGCCCTGCTCATCGATTCCGGCGAACTGAATGCCCGCTGGGACCCCAACGACGGGGCCACCAAGGTCCAGAACGAACTGGGCAACATCGAAAGCCGTGAGATGCGCAGTTTTCCTTTCATCGGCTCCGATTCGCGCATGCTTCTGCGCCACCTGGGCGGCCGGATCGCCCTGCGGACCCGCCCCGCCCCCCCCTTCCTCGACGGCCGGTTCCGCAACGACTTCTGCATCGTGCGGCGCAATGTCTGGGACTCCACCTTCGTGCGCGGCAGCGGCGACTATTTCCCGCCGTATCCCCCGGCGGCCTTCAACCTGGTCAGTTGGGACGACTCGGTCTCGGATGCCGATGAATTCTCCTCGTTCTGAGCCCGCCGCCCCCGCCGGGGACCCCCTGATGAAGCGCATCGGCCTTTCCCAGCGCATCTTCCTGGGGTTCCTCGCCCTGGCCCTGTCGGTGCTGGGGGTGATGGGCATCTCCCTGCGGGAGTTCCGCGATGCCCTGGAATCCTCGGCCCAGCTGGCTGACACCGACGACTTCCTGCATGCCGGAACCCAACTGCAGGACGACCTGCTCCAGCTGGTCCAGACCCAGGAGGTGTTCGACCAGTATCTCGGCGAACAGACCTGGCGCAACTACTTCGAGTTCAGCCGCCGCCTCGAAACCCTGCTCGACCGGGCCCGGGAGAACCCCACCTTCCGCCGCCGGGGCCGGGAACTGGAGGATCTCGACCGGGCCCGCCTCGAGATGGCCGGCCTGCTGGCCAACGCCACCTTCACCATCAACCCCAACTTCACCATCGGGGCCGTTTCCCCCGCCACCCTGCAAAAGATCAAGAAAGCGCGGTCGCAGATCCACGAACAGATCCGCACCGTGCTGACCCGGGAACGCAACTCCCGCCTCGAGGTGGAGGGTCTATTGCGGTCTCAGCTGGGCACCCTCTGGGAGCGCATGCTGGTCGTCTTTGGCCTGATGCTCGCCGGCGGCGGGCTGTTCGCCTGGTATCTGCACGGCGCCGCCATGGCCCCCCTGCGCCACCTCATGGAGGTGATCCGTCATCCCGAGGAGACCGGCACCCCGACCGGGGCCCGCGAGATGCGCGACCTGATCGACTCGTTCAACCAGCTCACCCGCTCCCTGCGCCAGCACCAGAAGCGGCTGTCCTCGATGCTGTCCTGGGCGGTCACGGTGGCCCACGAGGTGCGCAACCCCCTGGCCGCCATCGGCACCGCCATCCAGGTCCTGGATGGCGGCTTCCCGGACGGGCATCCCGACAAGCCGATCTTTCGCGAGGTTCTCAAGGAGGTCTATCGGGTCAACGGCATCTCCTGGTCTTTTCCCGGCCCCGCCCGCTGACCCGCGAGTGGAGCCGCTGTACCGGCCCCCTCGAGGAACTTCGCCTGCTGTTGTCCTCCACCCTCGCCGAGCGGCAGGCCGGCTTCGAGGTCGTGGTCGCCCCCGAAGCCGACGAGTCGTGGATCGACCGGTCGCAGATCCACCGCGCCCTGCTCAACCTCCTGACCAACGCCCTCGATGCGATGGGGAACGGCGGCCGCCTCCTGGTGCAGGTCTCCCTCGATCGGGAGGCCCCTCTGCCGGGGTCGGTCCCTCTCCCTCCCTCCGCGGCGCCCTCCGGCTCGCTCCGGCCCTTTCCCCCATGCCGCCCCCGACCCGCGGGATGAAGGCGGGTTCGGCCTCCCGGCCTGCTCCGGGGAACCTGCCCCGCGCCCGGCGGCCTCGGCTTCGCCGGTTCCGCCCGGCGGCCCCGCCGGCCAAGGGGGGGCGGTTCTCGTGGTGGTCGAGGATTCCGGCCCGGGCATCCCTGCCGAGGACCGGGAGCGGGTCTTCGACCCCTTCTTCACCCGCAAGAGCAAAGGGACCGGCCTGGGGCTGGCCATCGTCGCCGATATCGTCGATCGGCACGGCGGCAGTGTCCGGGTGGCCGGCGGCCAGACCCTGCCCGGAGCCCGCTTCGAGATCCGCCTGCCGCGCGGCGGCGGTGTTCCCCTGGCCAGCCCCCCGGCGCCGGCGGGGGACGCCGGGCCCCTGCCTGAACGGGAGGGGGGACACGACAAGCCGAACAGGGGACAGGACGGACGATGACGAACATTCTGCTGGTTGATGACGAAAAGCTGATCCTGTGGGGGTTGAAAAAGGACCTCGAAAAGGCGGGTTACCGGGTCACGGCGTGCGGGTCTGCCGAGGAGGCCCTTCCCCATCTGGACAACGGGCCGTTCCAGCTGGCCTTGTTCGACGTGCGCCTGCCCGGCATGGGCGGGCTCGACCTGCTGGAGCGGGTCAAGGCGGTCAACGAGGACACCCAGGTGGTGATGATGACCGCCTTCGCCGATGTCGAGGTGGCCGTCAACGCCATCCGGCGCGGCGCGTTCGATTTCATCCTGAAGCCCTTTTCGCTTGAGAAGATCCACCTGACCCTGCAGAACGCCCTGCAGGCCGTTCGTCTGCGCAAGGAGGTCGACTCCCTGCAGACCGAACGGGCCCAGCGGCGGCCCCGCTACGGGGTGGTGGGGAAGTCCCCCCGCATGCAGGCGGTTCTCGAGGCGATCGACCGCATCGGCCGGGCCGGGGCGGGGGTGGTGATGATCAACGGGGAGAGCGGCACCGGCAAGGGACTGGTCGCCAACGAACTGCACCGGCTCGGACCTCGCGCCAACGCGCCATTCATCGAGATCAACTGCGGCGCCATTCCCGAAAACCTGTTCGAGTCTGAACTGTTCGGCCACGAGAAAGGGGCGTTCACCGGCGCGACCGAACGCAAGAAGGGGCTGATGGAGGTCGCCGACGGGGGCACCTTGTTCCTCGACGAGGTTGGGGAGATGCCGTTGACCATCCAGACCAAGTTCCTCAAAGCCCTGGAGGAACAGAAGATCTGGCGGGTCGGCGGCCGCCGGCCCATCCAGGTCGACCTCAACATCGTCGCCGCCACCAACAAGGATCTCTGGCAGGCCGTCCAGCGCGGCGAATTCCGGGAAGATCTGTTCTACCGCCTGAACGTCGTCCCGATCACCCTGCCGCCTCTTCGGGAGCGGGGCGAGGATATTCTCCTGCTGGTGCGGTATTTCCTCGATGCCTACCAGACCAAATACCGCCGCGCCTTCCAGGGGCTGACCGAGGGCGCCTCGCGCCGTCTGCTGGGCTACCACTGGCCGGGCAATATCCGGGAACTGAAGAACTGCGTCGAACGGGCGGTGATCCTGGAAACTGGCGATCGCATCAGCGAAACCAGCCTGGGCCTGGCCCCGGAACCGGCCGCCGCCTCGGCTCTGGCTGCGGCCGCCCCGGTCACCACCCTGCCCGACGAGGGTCTCGATCTCCAGGCCCTTCTGGATTCGGTGGAGAAACAGTATCTGAAACTGGCCCTCTCCCAGAGTCAGGGAAACCAGACCCAGGCCGCCCGAATGCTGGCCATGACCCGCGACAATCTGCGCTACCGCTTGAAGAAATACGGCCTGGGCGACCCCGACACCGGGAAGGGGTGACGGGTGATGGGGGGGGCGCTCCGGCGGACCTGCGGAAAATTCCCCAGTGTACCCCCGGGTGGGGAAATTCCCGCAGTCCGGCGTGGGGAATTCTCCGCAGGTGTTTGGAGAAAACCCGCTTCAGAAGAGCATTTGAGCGGTTGGCACAGGTACTGCAGTATGGGCGGCGGGTATCAAGCCCGAAATCACACCATCAATAGGAGAATCACATGAAGCGCTTTATCTTTGCCGTCCTCGTCGCCCTGATCGCCCTCCCGGTTTTCGCCCAGGATGCCGCGGCCCCCGCTCCCGCCGCTGACGCCGCCGCTCCCGCCGCTGACGCCGCTCTCGTCAAGATCGAAGGCAAGATCGTCGTCACCAAGGCCGAAGGCCAGCCCGATGTCGTCACCGTCAAGACCGCCGACGCCGAGCTCACCCTCCTCCCCTGCGACAAGCTGACCGAGCTCCTCAAGGTCGAAGGCCTGGCCGACAAGACCTTCGTGCTCGAAGGCGAGAAGGTTCCCGCCAAGGACGGCAAGTCCGAGGGCTTCATGGTGAAGAGCTTCGAAGAGAAGAAGGCCGACGCTCCCGCCGCCCCCGAGACCAAGTAAGTCCTGCGTTCCCCGAACCCGGGCCCTCGCGGCCCGGGTTTTTATTGACGTACGGAAACGGATGTATTACTGCTGGAAGCATCGGAGCCATGCCGCCGCACCCCGGCGGCCGCCCATCACCCCACAGGAGGGACCCCATGGACAGCCGCCACGGTGAATACGAGCAACAGCAGATCCGCGCCATCGAGGAATGGGAGGACCGCCCCCCCTCGCACCTGGCCCGCGCCGTCGGCTTCTTTTCCGCCCCACTGACCTGGGCGGCCAAACAGGTGATACCCGAACCGGCCATGGAACAGGCCCTCAACGCCGCCTTCCAGGCGGCTTCGGCCGTATCGGGCAGTGAGGACCTGCTGACCGAGGCCCGCGTGCTCGGCTTCGAGGCCAAGGCGGTGACCGACTTCCGCGAAGCCCCCCTTCATATCGCCGACTGCCTGGCCGCCTCGGTGGCCAAGTGGGGGAAGGGGTTGGCCGGGGCCGAGGGGGCGGTCACCGGCATGACCGGTATTCTGGGGTTGACCGCCGACATCCCCGCCCTGATCGTCATCGCCATCCGGACCATCCGCAAGACCGGGTACTGCTACGGCTACGACACCGCCCGCGACGAGGAGCGGCCCTTCGTCCTGCATTGCCTGAGCGCCGGTGCGGCTAACGGGGTCGAAGAGAAGAAGCAGGCCGTGGCCGCGGCCATGGAGCTCAGGACGGTTCTCGACCGCCCGCCCGAAAACGCCCTGAAAAAGACCGAGGGCGAGATCCTCGGCCGGGAGGCATTCGCGGCGGCGGTCCGCAACCTGGCCAAGCAGTTGTGCATCAACCTGGCCCGCCGCAAGGCCGCCCAGGTGATCCCCGTGGTCGGGGGGGGCATCGGGGCCGCGATGAACCTGCTGTTCATCGCCGACGTGGCCGAGGCGGCCCAGCGGCTCTACCAGAAGCGGCACCTCGAGAGCCAGACCATCGATGCCACCCGCGCCCCCGTCGTCAAGGCCTGAACTGCCGCGCCCCCGGCTTTTGGGGCCGAAGTCCCCGGCCGTCGTCACCCGCCCTGGTTGTTCCCCGGCGGCTCGAACAGGAATTTTTACGGGTTTTGGTATTCCTTCCCGCCGGGTTCCTGTGCTAGACTGAGATCATGCGTTGGTGGGGAGCCCTGGCCATCGTCGTGGCCCTGATCGTCTTCCTCGGCTGTCTGGGCGGCGGCGGGGGCGGCGGGGGCGACGGCGGCGCCGGCCCCACCACTCCGACCAACGTGGTTCTGTCCGGCCGGGTCTTTTTCGCCGACCGGTCGCAGTATGGCGGCATCCCCGTGATCGTCCGGGATACGACCGGCCGCACCGCCGCCTCCGCCCGCTTCGAC
>CAZKPI010000087.1:6684-11934 GCA_964554555.1 uncultured bacterium | reverse complement strand
CCTCCCCGGCCGCGGCGGCCGAACCGGCGGCCGCCGCCACCACGGCTCCTGCGGCGGGTGAGGGAACCTCCGCCGCCCCGGCCGATGCGGCCGGCACACCGGCGGCCGCCCCCGAGCTGTGGGACCACACCCGCACGCCGATCGCGCTGATCATTCTGGTCATCGGCGGTCTGGTGACGTATTTCACCCTGGGCGCCCAGCGCGGGAAAGAAATGTTCATCCGCCGCATCAGCGGCCTGTCTGCCCTCGACGACGCGGTCGGCCGCGCGACCGAAATGGGCCGCGGGGTTTTGTACATCCCCGGCATCTGGGACATGGACGATATCCAGACGGTGGCGGGCGTCACGATCCTGGGCCATGTGGCCAAGAAGACCGCCGAGTATGACACCCCCCTGTTCGCCCCGATGACCCGTTCCTTCGTCATGTCGGTGGCGCAGGAGGTGGTGAAGCAGTCCTACCTCGAGAAGGGCCGGGCGGACGCGTTCCGTGCGGACCGCATCAACTACCTGACGGACGACCAGTTCGGGTATGTGGCCGGTGTTGGCGGCATCATGATGCGCGAGAAGCCGGCGGCCTGCTTCTACCTGGGCTGTTTCTTCGCCGAGTCGCTGATCCTGGCCGAGACCGGCAGTTCGGTCGGGGCCATCCAGATCGCCGGCACGGCCGAACCTTCGCAGATCCCGTTCTTCGTGGCGGCCTGCGACTACACCCTGATCGGCGAGGAGCTGTTCGCGGCCTCGGCGTACCTGTCGAAGAACCCGAAGGAAGTCGGGTCTCTCAAGGGCTCTGACGCCAGCAAGCTGATCATCATCGCGGCCATCCTTCTCGGCACGTTCCTGGTGACGGTGAGCCAGACGCAGTGGGGTGAGCACACCTACTGGCTGAAGCGCGCCACTGAGAAGTACATGTCATTCCTGAGTATCGAGTGAGGGCGTAACCCATGCTATTCCTGAAACGCACTTTGCCCCTGGCGATCACGTTCTGTACCGGGGTCATCATGATCCTGGCCTTTTTCAGCGGTCCCGGACTGCCGACCCTCAAGATGCTCGACAAAGAGGCCCCCGAATGGATCCGCATCACGATGACCTTCGCCATGGTCCTGGGCGGGGTCAGCCTTCTGCAGATCAACCTGGTGAAGATCCAGCGCCGGGTCGACGGCTGGGGCTTTAATGCCGTCCTGGTCATCGGGTTTTTGACGATGGCGACGCTCGGCTTCTTCTCCGGCTTCGAGGGATCGGAGTCCCGCCTCACTCCAGGCAACCAGCTCTGGATGTACGAAGAAGCCGCCCAGAAGTGGCACTACGTCACGGTCAAACAGGTGAACAAGGAGAAGGCCGTCATCGAGGACAAGCACACCAAGGAGAAGAAGGAAGTCGAATACATCTCCTCGGTGACCATCACCGATGACGACGGCAAGGACAAGGACGTCCAGACCAGCAAGCTGAAGGGCCCGGTGATCGCCTGGCTGTTGGCCTTCCAGCAGTTGTTCTTCAATGGGGTGTTCAAGGCCGCGCAGGCGACGATGTTCTCCCTGCTGGCTTTCTTCGTGGCGTCGGCCTCGTTCCGCGCGTTCCGCATCAAGTCGAAGGAGGCGATGCTGTTGATGGGCGCCGCCTTCATCGTCATGCTGGGCAACGTGCCGGTCGGCAACATGCTGACCGCCCTGCTCGACAAGGTCTGGCTCGGGTTCATCGACTTCCCCGCCCTGAAGGAGTGGATCATGATGTATCCGAGTTCCGCGGCGCAGAGCGCCATCCTGATCGGTGCGGCCCTGGGCTACATCGCGGCCTCGCTGAAGATCATCCTCGGCGTCGAGCGGTCCTACCTCGGCGGCGGCGAAGGGTGAGGGGGTTGATATGGACTTCCTGCTGAAACTGAAAGACCTCGACCGGCGCGTCATTTTCGTGTTCATCGCCCTCGCGGTGGCCGGTCCGATGCTGTTCAAGCTGAGCTTCCCGGTGGTGCCGGGCCGGCCGGTCAAGGGCCTGTTCAACCACCTCGACACCCTGGCCCCCGGCACGCGCACCCTGCTGTCGTTCGACTACGACCCGGCCTCGGCGCCGGAGCTGCAGCCGGCCGCGGTCGCCGTCCTGGTGCACATGTTCCGGCGCCAGCTGAAGCCCGTCTGCATGGCGAACTGGCCGGTGGGCGGCGACATGGCCGAGGGGGCTCTCGAGACGGCCCTCAAGATCTTCCAGGAGACCCCCAGGGAATTCTACGAGAAGGCGGGCCTGCCGGTTCCCCCCACCACCGACCTGAAAAAGGGGACGGACTACGTCAACATGGGGTACAAGCCGGGCGGGATGGCCCACATCAAGGGGCTGATCCACGATTACCTGAGCCCGTATCCCATCGACAAGGACGGCAACCCGACCCGCGACATGCCGATCTTCGACCTGGGCAACGGGAAGAAGTTCACCCTGGCCGATGCCGGCGTGATCATGAGCTTCACGGCGGGCACGGGCGGCATCGAGGTTTACATCGGCCTGGGCGGCGAGCACAAGCGGCCGATGGCGGCCTCGTGCACCTCGGTCAACATCCCGAAGTTCTATACCTACCTGCAGACCCGTCAGTTGATCGGCATGGTGGGCGGCCTGCCCGGCGCGGCCGAGTGCGAGGCGATCATCGACTACAAGGGGCCCGCCCAGCGCGGCATGGCGCCGCAGTCGATCGCCCACCTGGTGATCATGCTGTTCATCATCGTGGGCAACATCGCCTACCTGTACGAACTGTCGAAGGCCAAGAAGGCGTAGGAGAGACTACCCATGACCACGATTTCCGTCTGGCTCGGGGCGTTCATCACCCTGTGCTGTTTCAGCTTCCTGTACAAGGACAATCCTTTCTACCGGTTCGCCGAGCACCTGTTCGTCGGGGTGTCGGCGGGCTACCTGTTCACCACGATCGAGTTCCACCAGGCGCTCAAGCCGAACCTGCTGAGCAAGGTGATGCCGGCGACCTTCGCGGTGGGGAAGGACGCGTTCAACGCGCCCGAGCTCTATCTGCTGATCCCGGCCTTCATGGGAGTGCTGATCTTCTTCCGGCTGAGTTCGCAGTATTCCTGGGTCAGCCGCTACTCGTTCGCGTTCGTCATGGGCGTGTCGACGGGCCTGGCCATCGTCTACACGACGCAGACCAGCCTGATTCCGCAGATCAAGAAGGCGATCGTGCCGCTGTTCGTGAACGGCGACTGGATGGCGACCTTCTCGAACTGGGTGATGGTGGTCGGCTCGATCTCCTGCCTGTTCTTCTTCTTCTTCAGCACCGAGCACCGGGGGCCGGTCTACGGTACGGTGTCGCGGGTGGGCATCTGGTTTTTGATGATCAGCTTCGGCGCGGCCTTCGGCTCGACGGTCATGGGTCGTATCTCCCTGCTGATCGGGCGCTTCCAGTTCCTGCTGGGAGAGTGGCTGCACCTGCTGTAGGGAAGGGGCGCCGCGGTGGGCATGTGGGACATCCCCAAGGACCCCGCCAATGACGGCCGGTTCTCCGAGGAGGAGCTGAAGGCCTTCATCGACGGGGTGGCCCGGGCGGTCGTGCGGCGCGGACTGTCGGTCCCCGCCGTGATGGCCCTCGAGCTGAGCAAGCCGGTGGCCTTTCTGGGCTACAGCTCGATGGTGGCGTTCAGTCCCATGCTCGACCTGGTGTTCGACCCGCAGAAGGTGGACAAGATGGCGTGTATCCTGGCCGACCGGGAGCGCATCGAGGCACTGCTGGTGGCCATCGAAACATTGGAGAAGGCGGATCCGTCGGCGCTGGGGCCGGCGGCGGCCGACCTCCCCGAGTTCAAGGGACCCGACAAGGAAGGTGAATCGCGTGGACATTGACAAGATCGAGAGCATTCTCGCGACCGACTGCGGCAGCACGACCACGAAAGCGATTTTGATCGAGAAGCGGGACGGGGAGTTCCGGCTGATCGTGCGCGGCGAGGCCCCGACGACGGTCGAGGCGCCGGTCGAGGACGTGACCAAAGGTGTCCTCAACGCCGTGGCCGAGGTGCAGGAGCTGGCCGGGCGGCAGATTTTGAACGACGCCCAGACCGACCTGATCAAGCCGCGGGACAAGGCCGGCCGTGGGGTTGACCTGTACGTGTCGACCAGCTCTGCCGGCGGCGGCCTGCAGATGATGGTGACCGGCGTGGTGAAGACGATGTCGGGCGAGTCGGCCACCCGCGCCGCGCTGGGGGCGGGGGCGATCGTCATGGATGTCATGGCCACCAACGACGGTCGCCTTCCCCACCAGAAAATCCAGCGGATCCGGCACCTGCGGCCCGACATGATTCTGCTCTCGGGCGGGGTCGATGGCGGCACCACCTCGCACGTCATCGAGCTGGCCGAGATCATCGCGGCGGCCAGCCCGAAGGCGCGTCTGGGCATCGGGTACGAACTGCCGGTGCTGTACGCCGGCAACAAGGATGCCACGCCGCTGGTGCGGGAACGGCTGGCCAACAAGGTCGCCCTCGACGCCTGCGACAACCTGCGCCCCACGCTGGAGAAGGAAAACCTGATGCCGGCGCGGCACAAGATCCAGCATCTGTTCCTCGAGCACGTGATGAGCCACGCCCCCGGCTACCCGAACCTGATGAAGATGACCGACGTCGACATCATGCCGACCCCGGGCGCGGTGGGCGACATCATGCAGTTGATCTCGAAGCGGAAGGGCCTGACCGTCGTCGGCGTCGACATCGGCGGGGCCACCACCGACGTGTTCTCGGTCTTCCAGGGCATCTACAACAAGTCGGTGTCGGCCAATTACGGGATGAGCTACTCGATCAGCAACGTGTTCGCCGAGGCGGGCATGGAGAACATCATGCGGTGGGTGCCGTTCGCCATGGACGAGCGGGACCTGCGCAACCGCGTGAAGAACAAGATGATCCGGCCGACCACCATCCCCTCACTGCTCGAGGAGCTGATGGTCGAGCAGGCCTGCGCCCGCGAGGCCCTGCGGCTGTCCTTCGACCAGCACCGGTCGCTGGCGGTCGGGCTGAAGGGCATCCAGCAGGAGCGCACGATCGGCGACGTGTTCGACCAGACGATGACCGGCCAGACGCTGGTCAACCTGAAGGATCTGAACATGCTGATCGGCTCGGGCGGCGTGCTGTCGCATGCCCCGCGGCGCCAGCAGTCGGCGATGATGATGATCGACGCGTTCCTGCCCGAGGGAATCACTCAGCTGACGGTCGACTCGATCTTCATGATGCCCCAGCTCGGCGTGCTGGCCAAGGTGCACGAGCAGGCCGCCCTGTCGGGGTTC
>CAZKPI010000087.1:0-6655 GCA_964554555.1 uncultured bacterium | reverse complement strand
CCTGAAGGACGGCGCGGTGGCGCTCGAGGCCACCATCACGATGCCCGACGGGGCGACGGTGAAGGAGACCTTCAAGTTCGGCGAGCTGAAAGTCATCCCGCTGGGCGTGGGGCAGACGGCGCGGGCGCGCCTGAAGCCCACCTACGGACTGGACATGGGTGACGGCGACGGGGTGGCCATCGAGGCCGAGGTGCACGGCGGGGTGGTCGGGCTGATCTTCGACACCCGCGGCCGGCCGCTGAACCTGCCGAAGGACGACGGCGAGCGGATCAAGAAACTGCAGAGCTGGAACGCCGCCCTCAACCTGTATCCGAAGAACTGACGAAAGGACGAAGCGATCATGGCCAGTGCCTACACTCCAGGACTCAAGATCGTCGGCAAGACGCGTTTCGAAAAAGACCGCAAACTGCCCATGAAGGGCAACGTCCACGTCAAGAAGGGCGATCGCATCACCGCTGAGACGGTGGTTGCCTCGACCCACCTGCCGGGGAACGTGTCGCCCATGAACGTGGCCAACCTGCTGGGGTGCGAGCCCAAGGAGATCATGGATTTCATGGTCCGCAAGCAGGGTGACCAGGTGAAGAAGGGCGAGGTGCTCGCCGAGACCCCCGGGCTGTGGGGCTTCTTCAAGACGCAGGTGCAGTCGGTGATCACCGGCACGCTCGAGAACGTTTCGACCGTCACCGGGCAGATCATCCTGCGCGAGCCGCCCATTCCCGTCGAGGTGCATGGCTACGTCGATGGCGAGGTGGCTGAGGTCTACCCCGAGGAAGGGATCCGGGTGGCGACGCTCGGCACCTTCATCCAGGGCATCTTCGGGATCGGCGGCGAGACGGTCGCCCCGCTGAAAATGGCGGCCAAGAGCCCGTCCGACGTGCTTGACGCGCCCAACATCACCCCTGACCTCAAGGGCAAGATCATCGTCGGCGGGTCACTGGTGACCGCCGGGGCTCTGGCCAAGGCCATCGAAGTGGGTGTTAAGGGCGTCATCGTCGGCGGCTACGATGCCTTCGACCTGAAAGAGTTCCTGGGCTACGATCTGGGGGTGGCCATCACCGGCACCGAGGACAAGGGTATCACCCTGGTGGTGACCGAGGGCTTCGGCCGGATCAACATGGCCCGCAAGACGTTCGACCTGCTGGCGGCCAGCGAGGGGAAGAAGACCTCGATCAACGGCGCCACGCAGATCCGCGCCGGGGTCATCCGGCCCGAGGTGGTCATTCCGCTGGCTGATGTCAAGGAGCAGGAAGTCAGTCACGAAGTGAACATGGGCATGAAACCGGGCTCGCTGATCCGCATCATCCGTCAGCCGAAGTTCGGGGCGGTGGCCAAGGTGGTGTCTTTGCCGGAGAAGCCGGCCCACATCCCGACCGAGGCCAAGGTGCGCACGGTCGAGATCGAACTGCTGGATACGAAGGAGCGGATGATCCTGCCCCGCGCCAACGTCGAGATCATCGAAGAATGACGCCGTCTTCCCCCACCCAAGATATCGATACCGAATCTCTCAAGAAAGAGATCAAGCAGGAACTCCTGAAACGGGAGATCCTGATGGGCATTGAGGACGACGAGATCGACCTGTTCGAGCTCGGCAAGGTTCTCCTGCGGCGGTGGCGCCTGGTCATCGTCATGCCGGTCGCCGTGGCGGTGCTGGCGGCCGTGATCTCTTTGATGATGCCCAACTACTTCAAGGCCCAGTCGACGATCTTCGTGCATGCCAAGGGGGGGGGCGCCATGAGCAGTCTGCTGTCCAGCCTGCCCCTCGGCGGCATGTTGGGCGGTCTGGGCGTGGGGGGCGGCTCGGCCGAGTATCTGATGGCCCACCTGAAGAGCCGCACCATCACGACCCAGATCATCAACCGGTTCGGCCTGGCCACCAGCACCCTGGTGCTGGGCGACCCCCTGCCCGACGACCTGAAGTTCGACGATGTGGTCAAGGCGGTCGAGAACATGGTGACGGTGTCGAAGGACAAGGACGGCCTGATCACCGTGGCGGTGGAGACGAAGTCGGCGAGCTTCTCGGCCGAGGTGGCCGAGACCTACCTGCAGTTCCTGGCAAGCTTTGCGAAGGGTCCGGCCCGCGAGAAGCGGGTGTTCGTCGAGAACCAGCTCGCCAAGGTCAAAGGCGAACTGGAGCTGGCCGAGCTGGCCTTCAAGGCCTTCCAGGACAAGAACAAGCTGGTGGCTCTCGACGAGCAGGCCAAGGCGCTGATCGAGAATCTGGTCAAACTCGAGGCCGCCAAGGTGGAGAGTACGATCGCCCTCAAGATGCAGGAGAGCCTGCTGAAATCGTCCGGCAATGTGCCCGAGCTGGTCAAGCTCGAGGCCCAGAAGGTCTCGGAGGAGGCCCGGCTGGCCGGGCTCGAGAAGGCGATTGCCTCGGTGACCGCCCGGCTGGACGGGGTGCCGCAGTTGACCCTCGAGTACACGCATCTGATGCGCGATCTGAAGGTGAAGGAGAAGGTGTTCGGGGTTCTGACCGAGCAGTACGAGCTGGCCAAGATCGCCGAGGCCGAGGAGGGGAGCCAGTTCGAGATCATCGACCACGCCCGGCCGCCTGAGCGGAAGTCGAAGCCGAAGCGGTCGCTGATCGTCATCCTGTCGGGCATCACGGCCGGCATGCTGGGGGTGTTTTTGGCCTTCTTCCTCGAGTTCCTCGACAAGCGGAAGCGGGAGGAGGCGGCCAAAGCCGCCCAGGCCAAGGAGGGCGGGAGCGCCTGACGGCGAACCGGATTCTTTCTCTCAGCACAGACACAACAGGGGCTGTCGGCGGACGGCCTCTGTCCATTTTGCCGGTCAAACCACAGGGAGAAGCGGGAGCTGGCGCAGAGAGGAAAGGCAGGACATGAAGAGGGGGGGCGGAAAGCCGCCGGCGTCGGGGGGAGGAAAGACGCCAGGAGAGGAGATGGTTGGTCTGCACGGGTGGTTTGCCGGGTGGATGTCGCGGGTGTGGGGGCGGGCGTGCCGGGGGTCCCCCCGGGAAGTGGTGGAACAGCTCGGGGGACCGGTTGGGCGCTATCCATGGCTGGAAGGGGTCGCCGATCGCGCGTATCCCGTCAAGGCGCCCCCGGCGGGCGGCCGGGAGGGCATGGCCCGGCCCGACCTCCAGCGGCGGGGCCGGGAGGAGAAGCGCCGCCAGGGGCAGTTCTACACGCCCGAGGATCTGGTCCGGCAGGTTTACGCGGCCGTGGGTCTGCCCCCCGCGGCGGGGGACCTGCTGGACCCGGCCTGCGGCGATGGGGCCTGGCTGGTGCCGGCGGCCGAGGCGTGGGTGGAGGGGAAGGCGGCGCGGCCGCTGGAGAGGCTCTGGGGTTTCGATCTGGACGCGGAGGCCCTGCTCGTCTGCCTGGCCCGCCTGGCGGCGGCGGCCCCGGACGGGGGCTGGCCGCACCTCGAACAGCGCGATTTTCTGCGAGATCCACCCGGCGCGCGGTTCGCGGCGGTGGCGGGGAACCCTCCCTACCGGGTCAACCTCGATCCTGGGCTCCGGAAGCACCTGACCGAGATCTACGAGACGGCGGAAGGGGAGAAGGACCTCTACACCTTCTTCCTGGAGGGCGGCGTGAAAGCCCTGGAGCCGGGAGGAACCCTGGCCATGCTGACCTCGAACACCTTCCTGGTCAACCACCAGTGCACCCGGATCCGGGAGTTCCTGTTCCGGCGACACGCCCCCCGTCAGGTGTTCCTTCTGCCCGTGCGGTTCTTTCCGCAGGCGCCCGGGGTTCTGCCGGTGGTGCTTGCCCTGCAGGCGGCACGGCCGGGGGAGGCGGGTTCTGCCAGGGCGCCCGCCCATGAACCCGCCGGGGCGGGGACGGATGTCAAGATTTTTCATGCGTACCAATCGCCAGCGGGATGGAAGGCCATGACCACCGCCTCGGCGGCCTTGCTGGCCGAGGCGGGGGGGATCCGGCAGGCCCTGATTCCGGAAGAGATGCGGAGGGTCTTCCGCGCCATGGAAGAGGGGACCAGGCCGCTGGGGGAATTGGCGAAGACCGGTGTGGGCATCCAGGAATCCACGATCCGCGCGGGGATGGTGTCCCGGTTCGTGCGGGAGCGGCCGGAGGGGGCGGACGACGTGCCCGTGCTGAGGGGCCGGGAGGTCGGGGCGTTCCGGGTTGCCTGGGAAGGGAAGTATCTGGTCTACGGCCCGCACCTGACCTACGCGGGGGATCCGGCGATCTTCCGGGGCGAGAAGATCCTGTACCAGAACCTGCGGCATGAGAGCCTGCCGGTGCGGCTCGTGGCCGCGGTCGACCGGGCGGGATTCTTTCCCAAGAACTCCCTCTCCTTCATCGCCCGGCCGGTGCCGCCCTTTTCCCTGGACTTTTTGGCGGGTCTGCTCAACTCGACCCTGGTCAACGCCTGGTTTGCCGGGCGGTTCTTCAGCTTTCACATCACCGTCACCCAGGTGCGGCAGATCCCCGTGCCGGAGGCCGACGCCGGTCGCCGCCGCCGGGTGGAGGAACTGGCCGGTCGGGCGGCCGGGGAGGCTCCGGGGAAGAGCCTTCCTTCCCAGTTGTCCGAGGACCTGGATGCCGCGGTGGCCGCCTGCTATCTGGGGCCCGGCGACCACGCCGGGGTGCTGGCGGCGGCGAAGAAACTGCTTGCGAACCCGCCCGGAGTGTGCTAAAAACACTATTAGCACTCTCCGTGGTCGAGTGCTAATTCCGGGAGACCCGTTCTTCCCGTTGCGAAAAGGAGCCGTTCCCGCCGATCTCCGGATGGGAAAGCAACCGAGCCATGCCGACCTACAGCTACCTTTGCGACAAATGTGAGAAGAAGTTCGATGCCTTCCATTCGATGCACTGCACCGATCCCCAGCTCTGTCCCACCTGCGGACGCCCTGGCCGGAAGCTGTTGAGCGCGAGTTCGATCATCTTCCGGGGGTCGGGGTTCTATACCACCGACTATCGCGATTCCGGGTATGTTGAGGCGCAGAAGCGCGACGACAACGGCGGGAGCGGAGCCTCCACCGCGAAGAGCGGCTCGGGGAACGGGGGTTCTGCCGCCACGACCACCGGGTCCAAGCCGGAAGCTTCCAGTTCCGCGAAAGATGCCACCGGTGGGGGGAGCGCCCCGCCTCCCGCCAAATCAGCCTCCCCCCGGGCTTCCACCTCCCAGGCGGTCTGACCTTCCCCCTGGCCGGTTGCCCGGTACCGCGGCACCGGAGCCATTCACCTCGTCCGGGGCGGTTTTCCCAGCGGTTTCGTCAGGGCGGTCCGGTCCATTCTGCCTGACGGGCTGGCCGCCGCTCGCCGCGCTCTCCCGCCGCGCCTTCCCCGGAGCCTGAGGGCCGCTGTCCGTCGGGTCGGCACCGGGGGTTTCGGCCGTCCCGGGCGGCCAGCCGCCCGCCCGCCAGGGCAAACGCAAACCTTGGAACCGCGGTCAAAGCGGGAGGAGCTCCGCTCCTCCCGACCACCTTGCCAAGGGCCAAAGGCCCCTGGACCCCTGTTGCCTGCCTGCCGAACGCTCCGCGTTCGGCAGGGCGCCCGCCCGCTTCGCGGACCCTCCCGGCCGAGCGTCTCTTCAGCCCAGGCAGGGGTCAGGTGTGCGTTTGCCCTGCCCGCCCGCCTGGGGGATGGCCGAACGGGCCCGGGTTCTGGTACAATGGCCGTCGGGAAATCCAGGGAAAACCGACCGAACGGACGCGGGGATGCCAGACCAGCTCGAATTCGACCTGAAACAGCGGATCGACCGGAACGAGCGCCGGAAGGCGGTCTTCGAGATCTTCAGCCGGCGCCGGGCCGATCTTCTGCCGGTCCTGGAGAACGTCGCCCGGAACGAGACCGACGAGGAGCTGGCTGTGCTGGCCACCCAGGTCTGCCTCTCCCTGCGCAACCATCCCCCCAATCCCGCCCTGGAAAAGGAGATGCGCGAGATCCTGCGCACCCCGACCGATGTCGGCCTGCTGTCGGTCGAGATGTGGTCCCATCTTGCCCACGGGTCGCCGAAGGAGCTGATGATCGCCGCCCTGCGCGGCTGTCGGCGGCCCCTGCCGCGGGAAGGCATCCTGTTCCTCGACAAGTCTCTCGGCCACCCCGATCCGGAGGTGCGCCTGGAAGCCTGCGAGCCGGCGGTGGCCAGCCGGGACCCGGTGCTGTTCGCCCACGTGCTGGCCCGGGTGTTCGATCCCGACCAGCGGGTCGTGCAGGCCGCCTTTGCCGCGGTCCACCGACTGCCGCGCTCCGACCTGGCCCGGCGCCTGGAGGCGGCGGTGAAGACCGGCGACCCCTGGGTGGTGGGCACCGTGGCCCGGTTCTTCCCCGCGCTGGCGTGCGAGGAGATCCGGCCTGTCCTGCTGGCGGTGCGCGACCACCGTGACCCGCAGGTGGCGGGCAAGGCCCGCGAGGTGCTGGCCCGCCTGGACAAGGCGAAGGAACACCAGAAGGCGGTGGAAGCCCTGATGGACATGGTTCCCGCCCCCGCGGCCCCGGAGGCGGCGCCGCCCGGCCCCGCCAAGGGGGCGGTGGTTCCCCTCAACCGGTCAGGATTGCCCAGGCCCAAGGTGGTTCCGATGCCGCGCGAGTCGCTGGCAGGGGGCGGGGGAACCGCCCCTCCCCGGCCGCTTGCCGCCGCCCCGTCGTCGTTCGTCGGCCCGGCGGCGCCACCCGCCCCGGGGGGAGGCGGTCCGGCTCCGATTGCCCCGGGAGCCAGTCCC
>CAZKPI010000086.1:11156-12052 GCA_964554555.1 uncultured bacterium | reverse complement strand
GAAGCGGGACACCAGCCCCGGCTTCCAGGTGCCGAACACCATCCGGCGCCGGGCGGCCGACAAGAACAGCCGCCGCATCGCCCGGGTCATCCCGACGTAGGCGAGCCGCCGTTCCTCTTCCAGCTCGGCGGGCTCGGCATGGGCCGAATAATGGGGGAAGATGCCCTCCTCCATGGCGACCAGGAACACCACGGGGAACTCGAGCCCCTTGGCGTTGTGCAGGGTCATGAGATGCACCCGGTCGGCGGTCTCGAGCCCGTCGACGTCGGCCTGCAGGGCGACCTGCTCGAGGTAGCCCGTCAGCCCGAGGTCGGGGCGGTCCTCCTCCTGGGCCCGGATGTCGGACACCAGGCTGTCGATGTTGCCGCGCCGCTCCTCGCCGGTCTCCGGCTCGGACTCTTCGAGCCAGTCGAGGTACCCCGTGCGGTCGAGCACCGAGCGGACAAGCGCAAACACGCTCTCCCGGCCGGCCAGTTCGCGCCATTCGAGAAGCTGGTCGTGGAACTCGGCGACTTTTCCCTGGCGGCTGGCCTGGGCGTGCCTCTGCACCCCCTCCCATAGCGAGCCTCCCTCCTTCAGCTTCGCGAGGAGGGTCTTGCCGATGCCGCGCCGCGGCGTGTTGATGATGCGCTCGAGCGAGACGGCATCGTGGGGGTTGGCGATGACGCGCAGGTAGGCCAGCACGTCCTTCACCTCGCGGCGTTGGAAGAACTTGGTGCCGCCGGTCACCTCGTAGGGGATGCCGAGACGGGTCAGGGCCTGCTCGATCGGCCGGCTGAGGCTGTTCATGCGGAAGAGGACGGCGAAGGAGCGCAGTTCGAAGCCCTGGTCGCGCAGACGCAGGATCTGGCGGGCGACCCCGTCGGCCTCCTCGCGGTCGTCGGGCAATTGCACCA
>CAZKPI010000086.1:0-11069 GCA_964554555.1 uncultured bacterium | reverse complement strand
GATGCGCTGGGTCGAGCGGTAGTTCTGTTCGAGGCGGACCACCCGGGTGCCGGGGAAGTCCTTCTCGAACTCCTGGATGTTGCGGATGGTGGCCCCCCGCCAGCTGTAGATCGACTGGTCTTCGTCGCCGACCACGCACAGATTGCCGGAAGCCTGGGCAAACAACTGCATCAGCCGGTACTGGGCGTGGTTGGTGTCCTGATACTCGTCCACCAGGATATGCTGGAACCGGCGATGGAACTTGTCGAGCAGGTCGGGGTGGGTCGACAGCAGACGGAAGGTGACCATCAGCAGGTCGTCGAAGTCGAGGGCACGGCTGTCGAGCAGTTTCTGCTGGTAGCGCCGGTAGACGGCGATGACCTGGTCGGCATCGGGATGGGAAGGCGTGAAGCGGTCGGGCTCGACCAGGTCGTTCTTGGCCTGGGAGATCTGGTTCAGCATGGCGCGGGGAGGGAACTTCTTGGGGTCGAGGCCGAGGTCCTCCAGCACCCCTTTCATCAGCTTCTCGGCGTCGTCCTCGTCGAAGATGGTGAACCCGTCGGGGAAACCCGCGTGGGCGGACCACCGCCGCAGGAGAGAACAGCAGAAGGAGTGGAAGGTCGACAGGGTGACCTCGTGGCCGGCGCCGGGAATCAGCTGCTGCACCCGTTCGCGCATCTCGCGGGCGGCCTTGTTGGTGAAGGTCAGCGCCAGGATCGTGGCAGGGGCCACCCCTTCACGGCCGATCAGCCAGGCGATGCGCACGGTCAGCATGCGGGTCTTGCCCGACCCGGCCCCGGCGATGACCAGCACCGGCCCGCGGGACAGGGCCACCGCCTCGCGCTGGCGGTCGTTCAGCCCGGCCAGCGCTTCCTCAAAGGCGGGGTTCATCGGGGTTGCCTCCCATCCGGGCGGGGTTGCCCTGCCAGGCCATCACCACCCACTGGCCGGCGATGTAGTTGCACAAGCCCGGCAGGCGGAAGTCGTAGAGGGGCCCCTGGAAATCCTCGACCGAGATCGAGACCACCGTGTCCTCCTCAATGCCCTGCGCGCCCATGATCGGAACGTTCATCCCCACCTTGAGGTGCGAGGCGGGCAGGATGTAGAACGGCGCCTTCTTGGTCAGCTGGATCTTGCGGACCACCTCGAGGTTGTCGAGGGCGGAAAGGGTCTTGACGAACAGCTGGGCCTCCTCGAGATCGTCGCGGGCCACTTCGAGGTTCCACATGCCCTGACTGCCCATGCGGCGCTTGAACTGCTGATGCTCGGCCCGTTTCAGCTCAACCGCGCTGTCGATGCGGATCAGGTGGGTGAAGTGCGTCTTGCCCCGGTTCTTCTCGCCCCCTCCGAAGATGACGAACTGCACCGCGTTGCTGGTGCCCGCCTGGGCCCCCGACAACCGCAGGGTGATGTGGGGGCAGTCCTCGAACATGTACCAGTCCATCAGGAGCTGATGGGCCCGGGAGGGGGTGTCGATGCGGTTGAAGAGCTCCAGCACCAGCTCATCAGGCAGGTCAGACTCAAGGTTCCGGCCGCTGAAGGGGATGTTCGGCAGGCCGTATTTGAAGGTGCACAGCTTTTCCAGGAAGGAGGCCCGGATCAGGCTGTCGGTGGCCTCGACGATCCAGAGGCGGTCGGTCACCTCCTGCTGGTGGAACAGGTCCCGCTTGAGGTTCTGCATCGCGAACAGGTCGCGGTTCAGGTCACTGCTCAGCCCGACCCGGAACCCCAGCGACGAGCGCTCCATCAGGTAGAGGTAGTGCTGGCGGCAGAGCGGGTTCAGCCGCCCGAAACACTGGTGCTCCGGACTGCAGCGCAGGACCGCGCCCCGCGACGTGGTCAGGGTGAGCACCGGCCCCTTGTGGTCATACTGGACGAAGACGTCGGTCACTTTCTCGCGCCCGACCTCTCCCCAGCCCATGGCGCCGATCACGGAGGTCTCTTCACGCACCTCGCGCACCAGGCGTTCCTTGTCGGGGCAGAGCAGATGAAGGTCAGCGGTCAGCACCGGTTCCATCCTCGGAAGCGGGGTCCAGCCCCGCGTTCCGGTCAGGATACCACAATTGGCGCCCGGGGGCCTTGGGCGGGGGAAGGTGAGAGAAAGGGAACATGGCCGGCCGCACGTGGGCGGCCTAGAAGGTATGCTGGAAGGACAGGCCGTAGATGGTCAACCGGGTGTCGAAGGCGCCGACCAGGTTGCCGGCCGCCCGGTTGGTCGGATCGGCGGCCGACAGGCGGATGGGGGAATCGTCGTAGGAGACGAACGTCACGCCGCCGTCGACCGTGGTGGCGGCCGCGACCCGGCAGGTGGCCCCCAGGCCGAGGAACCGGCACCCCGCGGTGGGCAGACGGGGGATGCGGCGGTGGTCCTCGACGGGCCCCTCGTCGCGGGCAAACCCGATCCGCCAGGTCCAGCGATCGGAGGCCCGGTAAGACCCGCCCAGCGACCAGAACCAGGTGTCACGCCACTCTTCACGGGTCACGGCATCGGGCTGGGCAGGGTTGTCGAACCGGATCCGCAGTTCCTCGAACCCGCTCCAGCAGGTCTTCACCGCGTCGAACAGCAGAGTCCAGCGGCCGCCGGCCTGGTGCAAAACGCCGAATCCCAGCACGGCGGGGGTGTTCAGGTCGGCCCGCACGCCGGTGTTTCGGAAGGCCCCGGTGGCGGCGGCCAGGGCGGCCCCCATGCCGGCGGTGTCGAGGGTGAACTCTCCGCTTCCCCGCAAGGTATGCCGGACCTGGGAGCGGTAGGACAGGCCGAACCGGGTGCGGGGGCCGACCTCGTGGGCCAGCCCGAGGAGGAACCCGTTCCCCCAGTCGTCGCCGGAAATCCTGGCATGGCCGTCCTGCAGGCTGGGCCGGGCCCCGGGCACCTTCGCCTGGGCCGCCAGCAGGCCGAAATCGACATCGTTCTCGAGCGTCGCCTCGGCCTGCTGGAACTGCAGGCCCAGCGCCAGGACGGTCGAGTCACCCACCCGGCGGGCCGCCATCGGGGTGATGTTGAGGGTCTTCAGTTCGGAATCGAGAGCATGGTAGCGGCCCACCCATCCGGGGTTCTGTTCCGAGCGCAGGCCCCAGGGGGCGTTGACGGCCAGGCCGAGACGCAGGTTGGAGCCGGCATCCCAGGCGGTATACAGCGCGGGAATGACCGTCAGGGGGGCGATGTTGCCGCCGCCGGGGTTGCCGCCGATCGTCCCGCCGGCGGCATTGGTGGCCGACTGCAGGCGGAAGGTACTGCGGAAGGACAGGACATTGGCCCCCAGCCAGGCCTGGCGGCCCGTGGACCGCATCAGGTTGGCCGGGTTGAAGAAGATGTCGGCCAGGTCGTGGGCCCCGGCGTGGACCCCGGCAAAGGCCGAGCCGAGCGCCGCGGTCGAATGCTCCCGGATCAGGTAGCCGCCTGCCCGCAGGGCGGGGACCGCCAACAGCATCAGCGCCAGAAGGGACAGCCCACGGACCGGTCGCCAGACCTTGCTCATGACATCGACCTCTCGAATTGGATTTCTCCATGATACCGGTTCCCAGGGAAATATCCAATCCTTCCAGACGCCGCCGGGAAGCTCGAATCGCCGCGGCAGGGCTCCTGCCGACCGGTCTCCGCGGTTCCGCCCGGGCGGGCAGGGGGGGATGGCCGGCATGGCGCCGCCCACTCCTCACGTCACGAGGAGCTTTCCCGCCATCCTTCGTGACACCGTCAGGGAAATCATCTGGTCATGGCGGCCAGCCGACCCGCCCTGGGCGATACCGGAAGAGACGACAGGCCCGAACGTCGGAGGGAAGGCCCGCCCGGCCTCGGCGGGAGCCACGGGGGCCCGTCCACAACCGCCATCAGGGCGCGTCGTGAAGGGCGGCCCCTCAGGGGACGGCCTGGATCTCCCCCCGGTAGATCAGGTCGAACAACCGCTCGATCTGTTCCCGCTCGGCGGGATCGATCTGCCCGTCCTTCAGGATGGCGGCATTGAGGAACCGCTGTTCCGACCGGGTGATCTGCCCGTCGGCGATGATCCGGTCGACCAGGTCCTTGATGGATTCGGTGGCCATGGTACCTCCCAGCGACAACCCCAGGATACCCGACCGGCGCCCCGCCTGTCCATGTCCGCTGACGGCGCCCGCCGGGCCCTGATTTCACCACACCCGGCCGCCCGAACCACGAAACCGGCGCCGGGGCTCCTCCACCCCCGTCGGCCGGAGCCGACGCCGCGGACCGCGACGGGTCAGGGGCCGGTCGGGGTCTCCCGCCTTGACTTTCCCCGCCGGGCGCATTACCCTTGCCCCCATCCTTGCCGCCCGTCGCGTCCATGCCCATGTTTCCGGCCCGGCGGACCGTCGCCCCCGGCTTCCCCACAGGATTTTCGAGGAGGGCCGCATGCCCCGCAAGAATGTCCGGATTCCCAAGAAATACCAGATCACCGCCATCTCCGACGCCCTCACCGACATCATCATGGAAGTCGAGGACGCCGATCTGAAGGCCCTCCACCTCAGCAAGGGCAACAGCATCGAGCTGACCAGGAACAACCTGCGGGAACTGCAGAAGATCGCCCGCCGCCGCACGCCGACCATCAGCCCGGGCGGCTCGCCGACCAACGTCATCTATGGGGCGAGCAACCTCGGGTTGTCGTGCGCCTTCCTCGGCTGTGTGGGCAGTGACGACTTCGGCTACGACTACATCAACAATCTGCGCGAGAACGACATCGACACCTACGTCTCCATCAAGAAAGGGAAGTCGGGCCTGTGCTACACCCTGATCAGCCCCGACGGGGAACGCACCTTCGGCCTCGACTTCGGCGTGGCCAAGCAATTGCACGAGTTCGAGATCCTGCACAGCCTGATCGCCGATTCCGAGTTTTTGCACTTCTCGGCCTACGAATTTCGCGGCGACAACCCGATCAACGACGCGACCCGCCACGCCGCCGCGATCGCCCGCAAGAAGGGAACCAAGATCTCCTTCGACCTCGGCGACAGCTTCGTCATCGAGTCGATCCGGCCCCACCTGCTGGAGTTCCTCCAGGAACGGGTCGACGTGCTGTTCGCCAACGAGGACGAGGCCCGCACCCTGAGCCGCTCGACCGACGAGCGCCAGCTGTTGCGATTCGCCGACCTGGTCGTGGTCAAGAAGGGCGAGAAGGGCGCGGTGGCCTTCACCGCCAAGGATGAGGCCCACGTCGAGTCCTACCGGGTCGAGGACGTGAAGGACACCAACGGGGCCGGTGACAACTTCCAGGCGGGCTTCTTCTACGGTTTGTTCAAGGGCCTGCCCCTGGCCACCTGCCTGAAGATCGGCCATTTCCTCGCCGCCAACATCATCCGCCGCATCGGCGCCCAGTCAAAGGTCAAGATCCAGGGGATCGAGTTCATCATCTGAACGGCCCCTTTTCCCTCCCCATTCCCAGACGCTTCCGCTTCGCTGGCCAAACCCGAAAGCCGGGGCCGGTCTGACGACCGGCCCCGGCTGAAAATCAGGGCAGAGACTGGATCTTACTGGGGCAGTTTCATCTCCGAGAAGGCCTTGTACAGGTTGTAGCGGAACTTGACTTCCTGCTGGGCCTTCTCGAGCAGAACCTTGGCCGCGTCGGGGTTGGACTTCTTCAGACTGCGGAACCGGTTCTCGCCGTAGGCGTACTCCTCATAGGGGATCGAGGGATCCTTGGAGTCGAGCTGCAGCGGGTTCTTCCCTTCCTTCATCAGGTCGGGGTTGAACCGCACGAGCGGCCAGTGGCCCGAGGCGACCGCCTTCCTCTGCTCGTCGAGGCCCTTCTCCATGTTGATGCCGTGGGCGATGCAGTGGGAGTAGGCGATGACCAGGGCGGGACCGTCGTAGGCCTCGGCCTCGAGCATGGCCTTGAGGGCGTGGGCGGGGTTGGCGCCCAGGGAGATGCGGGCGACGTAGATGTTGCCGTAGGACATGGCGATCATGGCCAGGTCTTTCTTGGGCATGGCCTTGCCGCCGGCGGCGAACTTGGCGACGGCGCCGATCGGGGTGGATTTGCTCATCTGGCCGCCGGTGTTGGAATAGACTTCGGTGTCGAGCACCAGGACCTTGACGTTCCGGCCGGAGGCGAGGACGTGGTCGAGGCCGCCGTAGCCGATATCATAGGCCCACCCGTCGCCGCCGATGATCCAGGTGGAGCGCTTGACCAGGTAGTCGGCGATCTCGAGCAGGCGCTTCGCCGCGACTTCCGGGCAGTCCTTGAGGGCGGCCTTCAGCTTCGCGACATTGGCGCGCTGGGCCTCGATGCCGGCCGGGGTGGTCTGGTCGGCCTTCCGGACAGCTTCGAACAGGGGCTTCGCGGCGACGCAGGTCTGGCACTTGCACTGCTCGAGGGCGGAGACCAGCTCGAGGGCCTGCGCATTGATCTTGTCGACCGCGAGGCGCATGCCCATGCCGAACTCGGCGTTGTCTTCGAACAGGCTGTTCGACCAGGCGGGGCCCCGGCCGTCGGCGCGCTGGCAGTAGGGGGTGGAGGGCATGTTGCCGCCGTAGATCGAACTACAGCCGGTGGCGTTGGCGATCATCAGGTGGTCGCCGCAGATCTGGGTGAGCAGTTTGATGTAGGGGGTCTCGCCACAGCCGCCGCAGGCGCCGGAGAACTCGAACAGGGGGCGCACCATCTGGGAGCCCTTGATGGTCTTGATGTCGTAGAGCGAGGGGTCGGGCTCGGGCAGGTTCAGGAAGAACTTGAAGTTGGCCGCTTCCTGCTCGCGCAGAGGCAGTTGGGGAACCATGTTGATGGCCTTGGTCTGGAGCTTGGCGCCGTCGGGGCCCTTCTGGTAGGCGGGGCAGACGAAGACGCAGGTGCCGCAGCCGGTGCAGTCCTCCGGGGCGACCTGGACGGTGAAGCCGAGCTTCTTGTCCTTGTAGCCCTTCGCCTCGCAGGTCTTGAAGCCCTTGGGGGCCTTCTCGACGAGCTTGGGGTCATAGACCTTGGTGCGGATCGCGGCGTGGGGGCAGACGAGCGAGCACATGCCGCATTGGATGCAGGTCTTTTCGTCCCAGGCCGGGATGTTGACCGCGACGTTGCGCTTCTCATACTGAGTGGTGCCGGTCGGGAAGGTGCCGTCGACGGGCATCTTGGAAACCGGGATGGAATCACCCTTGGCGGACATCATGACGCCGAGCACGTTCTTGACGAACTCGGGGGCGTCGGCCGGAACCGGGGGATGGATGTGGGTCTGGCTGGTGACCTTGCCGGGGAACTTGACCTCTTCCAGGTGCTTGAGGGCCAGGTCGACGGCCTTGCAGTTCATCTGGACGACTTCCTCGCCCTTCTTGCCGTAGGTTTTCTTCAGGGCGCTCTTGATCTCCTTGACGAAGACGTCCTGGGGGAGGATCTTGCTGATCTCGAAGAACGCGGTCTGCATGAAGATATTGATGCGGCTGCCGAGACCGACTTCCTGAGCCAGCTTGATGGCATCCAGGGTAAAGAAGCGGGCCTTCTTGTCGATCAGGGCTTTCTGCGCCTCGACGGGAAGCTTGTCCCAGACCTGGGAGGCGGGGATCGGGCTCTCGAGCAGGAAGGTGCCGCCCGGCTTGAGGTCGCTCAGCATGTCGTATTTCTCGAGGAAGCTGAAGTTGTGGCAGGCGATGAAGTCGGCGCTGGTGATCAGGTAGGGACAGCGCAGGGGCTTCTTGCCGAACCGCAGGTGGGACACGGTCATACTGCCCGACTTCTTCGAGTCGTAGACGAAGTAGCCCTGGGCGTAGTTGTCGGTGACGGTGCCGATGATCTTGATCGAATCCTTGTTGGCGCCGACGGTGCCGTCCGCGCCCAGGCCGTAGAACTTGGCGCAGAAGGTCGACGGATCGCTGGTCTCGACGACCGGCCCCACCTTCAGACTGCTGTGGGTGACGTCTTCCTCGATGCCGACGGTGAAGTGGTTCTTCGGCTGTTTCTCCTTGAGGTTGTCGAAGACGGCGATGCACTGGGCGGGGGTGAATTCCTTGGAACCCAGGCCGTAGCGGCCGCCGACCACCTTTGGCCAGCTCTGGAAGGGGGCAATCTTGCGCTCGAGGGCTTCGCCGATGGCGTTGCGGACGTCGATGTAGAGAGGCTCGCCGATGGCCCCGGGTTCCTTCGTGCGGTCCATGACCGCGATGGCCTTGACGCTGGCCGGCAGGGCCTTGGCCATATGATCGACCGAGAAAGGCCGGTACAGGCGGACCTTCAACAGACCCACCTTCCCGCCCTTGGCGTTCAGGTAGTCGACGACCTCATGCATGGTCTCGGCGCCACTGCCCATGATCACGACCACGCGCTCGGCGTCGGGGGCCCCGACATAGTCGAACAGCTTGTAGGTGCGGCCGACGATCTTGGCGAACTTGTCCATCTGCTGTTGGACGATCTCGGGGCACTTCTCATAGTAGGGGTTGACGGTCTCGCGGCCCTGGAAATACACGTCGGGGTTCTGGGCGGTGCCGCGCATCTGGGGCCGGTCGGGGTTGAGGCCGAGGCGGCGGTGCTTGTTGACCAGGTCGTCGGTGATCATCTGCCTCATCTGGTCGAAGGGGATCAGCTCGACGCGGTTGACCTCATGCGAGGTGCGGAACCCGTCAAAGAAGTGAAGAATGGGAATGCGGGACTCGAGGGCCGCCGCCTGGGCAATCAGGGCCAGGTCCATGACTTCCTGGGGGGAGTTGGAGGAGAGAAGGCCCCAGCCGGTCTGGCGGGTGGCCATGACGTCGCTGTGGTCCCCGAAGATCGACAGGGCCTGGCAGGCCAGGGAGCGGGCCGACACGTGAAAGACCGTCGGGGTGAGTTCGCCGGCGATCTTGTACATGTTGGGGATCATGAGCAGAAGGCCCTGGGAGGCGGTAAAGGTGGTGGTCAGGGCCCCGCTGGTCAGCGAGCCGTGAACGGCACCGGCGGCGCCTCCTTCCGACTGCATCTCGACCACCTGAGGGATACTGCCCCAGATGTTCTTCTCGCCCTTCGCGCTCTTCTCGTCGGCGATCTCGCCCATGTTGGAACTGGGGGTGATGGGGTAGATGGCGATGACTTCATTGGTGGCGTGGGCCACATAAGCCGCGGCGGTATTGCCGTCCAGCATGTCATAGGTTTTCTTGGTCTCGGACACGATCGACCTCCTGCGTATGATGCGGGGTACGGCCCCGGATAGTTCGAAACGCCGGTATGATAAGCCAATTTCCGCACCGAGTCAAATCCCCTGCCCTTCCGGACCTGCCCAAACCGGCTCCCCGAGACGATTGGGAAATTTTTCCCAATATTCGCCGACCCATGAAAGCCGTATTCAAGGGCATTCCCGCGGGATCTTTCCCGCCGATGCGCCGCCCCGCCCAGGGCGGGAGCATGGCCAGCCGCCGCCCCCTTCCCCAGCGGGAGGAGCGGAGGCCCCCCCCCGCCTGGCCTCGCGCCGAACAAGGTTTTTCGCCGGTCCGGCCTGCTCCCGGCCGGTCGATGGTGCCGGGTCTCCCCCCGGCAGGGCGAAAATGGTTTGAACCCCCTGCCCCATGTCGTCGTATCATGGGGTGGACGGGCCCACGCGCCCGCCCCGGAACAAACGAACTCATCAAGCAATCATCTGAAATACAGGAGGATTCCAATGAAGCGGTTCATGAAGGCAGGAGTGTACACCGTGGTCATGGCCCTGATGGCGGTGAGCCTCACGGGATGCAACATCGACCTGGCCAAGATCGGGGATTTCATCACCAAGATCGCCGGAATCATCAGCAAGGTGGCGGACGGCATGAAGGCCTTCGGCGAGAACCTCAAGAACGGCGCCGCCACCGCCAGCGGCACCACCAGCATCACCAGCACCGCCTCGACCGCCTCCGCCACGGCCGCGACCGCCTCCGACTCCGTGACGATCGATGCCGACGACGAAGAGGAAGACGACGACGGCGGCGAAACTGCCAGCTCTTCCACGGCGGTCGGGGACTCGGAGGCCGACGAGGAGGAGGAAACCCCCGGCGACTGACCGTCCCCCCCGACGAGCACCTGTTTAGCCCGGCCCCGCCGGGCTGGTTTCATTTTCCGCGGTCCCCGCGAGGGCCGGCACCAGGTGCGGGGCAGGGGCGCGGCAGTCGGCACATCCGTCCAGGCGGCGGGCCATGGCCTGTTTCCGCCGGGCGGGCAGGGCGCCTGCGGTAAGGGCAGGCAGGTGGCTTCTCAATCTTTACAGTCCATGGGCAGGTGCTCCCTCGACAGCTCTTCCAGATCGTTGTCTCCAGAGTCCGCGCCGCCGGGAACCGGCCGCCACGGGTGGAAGCGCAGAATGGGAGTCCGTCCGGCGAGGGGTCATGGGAAACCGCCCTGCCCTCCCCGTTCCTCCGGGGGAGAGGGAGCTGGCGGAAACGGGGGCAGGGAGGGGCGAGCGGCGTTGTCCCCACCGCCAGCGGAGGCGACGGCACCAGGCGGCCGCGCGTCGGGTGCCGGCGGGGGTTCCAGCAGAGGATCGGTCAGGCCCAGCAGGCGGTTCCGGATCTCCATGGCGAGGCGGCGGATCTCGGCCCCAGGTCGCCGGGTCGGTTCGACGGGCAGACGGAACGGTTCACCGACCCGGGCGCGGAGGGTTCCCACCCGCGGCAGACGGTGGCCGGGGGGCAGGACCGCCTCCAGACCGAACAGGGCCAGCGGCACGACCGGGCAACGGGCCCGCCAGGCCAGCCGGGCGGCGAACTGCAGTCCGGGGGAGACGGCGGCCGCCGAACCGGGGCAGAAAACCCCGACATGACCGCCGGTCCGGAACAGGCCCCGCCCCTGCCGCACCAGGGAACGGCCATCGCGCCCGGGCTCGAAGGGCAGATGCCCCATCCCGGCCAGGACCCTCCCCACCAGGGGCCATCGGAAGCAGGCGGGGGGAAGGACGAACCGCACCGGGTGCGGGAAGGCCGCCAGCACCGTCAGCAGTTCGAACAGGCCGCCGCCGTTGACCACCACGACGGCCCCGGGGACGAGATCCGCCACCGCCGGGCTGGTGCGGACAACCACCGGCAGATCGAAAGCGCCGAGCACGAGCCGGGCCAGGGTTCTGGCCCACCGAAAACGGGGATCGGACATGGGCGGGGGGGCGGCCACCGGTCGGGCGGCCGCGGTCAGCACGGCTTTCGGCGCGGCCGGGCCGCGGCGGGGCGG
>CAZKPI010000085.1:0-12068 GCA_964554555.1 uncultured bacterium | reverse complement strand
TTCGAGGAGGCGGTTCCCCTGGTGGATGGCCTGGCGCAGGAGTTGTCCCGGAAAGGCAGGTCATGAGCCCGCCCCGGGGACCATCCCGGGGCGGATCTGGGGGTGATCCCGGAGGGGCGGACCGGGGCAGGGAAGCCGCGCCAGCCCCCGGCGCCAGCCAGGCCTTGGCCGGGGCTGGAGGAGGACGCAGGCCATCAGAGGTGCCGTGTCGCCTCGGCGGACGCGCGGCCGGCGGCAACGAAAACTCCCCGGGCCGGCCGCCGGGGGAGGCGGGGCCCGGGGAGTCGGCAAGCCCTTTACTGGAGCAGGATTCCTTCGGGGTCGATCCGGCCGAGAAGGCTCTCGACCTCGCGGAACCGGGTGATCTCCTTCTGGTCGGGGGCCTGGGGGGTCCGGGTGCGCATCCCCATGACCGTCAGGATCTGGTCGAGGTTCTGCACCATGCGTTCCAGGGTGGAGCGAGAGCGATCGTCATGAGCGGCGGGGGCCAGGCGGGCCAGGAGGCCCTTGACCTCGCGGCAGACAGGCAGGAAGCGGTCGAGCTGACCGCGGTCCTTCACGGTCTGGAGGGCCTTGACGAAGACCCGGATGCGGCCGCGGTAGAGGGCCTGCTTGATGACCAGGCCGTTCGGCCCCAGTTCCAGCGACATGACGGAATCAGGTTCGAGCCCGATGGCCAGTTCGGCCTCCAGGCCGGTGCCGATGTCGCGGACGATGCGTTTCTGGAGCCGCCCGATCAGGCGTCCGGCCCCCTGGGCCACCTTGCCGGAGGAGTTCACCGACAGCCAATGCAAGGCCAGGACGGCGTCCTCGAGGGAGACCTTCTCCTGCAGTTTGGCGAGCAGGCCCTCGATCTTCGCCTCCATGGCGTTCCCCCATTTCTGCCAGGGGAGGGCGTGTCGGAAGAAGTCCTCGGTCCGGGCCGCCTCGGCGACGTAGGCCCCGAGCGCATCTCCTTTCTCCAGTTCCTGCGCGGTCGCGCGGGCCTTGGGGGCGAGTTCGGACAGGCCGGTCAGCTCCTGGGGAAGCTGTGACAGGAAGAACGAGAAGGCGGCCAGGTCTCCCTTGGCCGGCAGTTTGGCGAGGTAGCCGGGGAAGAAAGCGGCGAAGGCCTTGGGGTCGCGCCTCGCGGCCTGGCGGGCCTCCACGCTCTTCACCCGCCACAGGCGGTCGAGGCCCTTGGCCAGATATCCGTTGATGACGGCATTCTTGTTTTGGCGGCGATGGTGTTCGGCGGTCATCCGTTCGCGGAACAGGTAGACCACCTGGTCCTCCAGGCGGGCCATGCGGAGCATCTGCTGTTCATACGGCTCGGGGAACAGCGGTTTGGTCTCCCCCGCGGCCGCCCCTTCGGGGCCGGTCCCGGCCCCGAAGGCGGGGACGATGCTCGCCAGGACAACGCAAAACAGCCATCCGGCCAGACGAAGATTCTTCATGTTGTACCCCCTGCGGTGAGGTGTCTGTTTATTATACCAAATGATCCGGGAATCCGGGAGATGTTGGCGCTGATGTCGGACCCGCTGTCGAAGAGGAGGGTTGTCAGCAGAGTCAGGGCCATGGGGGTGTTGTCCCTTTCGGGTTCTTCTCGAGGATGGCATCCCTTCGCCCCGAAGGAACGGGGATCGGCCTGCCGGCAGGCCGGGCCGCCCGGGCGGGGGAGGGTCAGACCTCCTGCAGGAAGCGCCGCAGGCGGGGGGCGTGCAGAAGAAGCTCGCGGTTGGAGGAGATCCCCAGCTTCTGCTTGAGATTGGCCTGATGGGCATCGACCGTGCGGCGGCTGATGCCCAGCACTCTGGCGATTTCCCGAATCTTGATGCCTTCAAACAGCAGGGCCAGGATCTCTTTCTCGCGGGCAGTCAGGGTGAGAAACCTGGCCTCCTCGGATGTCGGGGCCGCGTCGGCGGAGGGCGGGGGGGCCGCGGGAAGACCGTCCCCCAGGATCGCCTTCGCGAGGCCTGGCGGCAGGTAGGTTTCTCCGCGGAGCACCTGCTCGATGGCGGTGGCCAGGTGCTCGGCCGCATCCTCTTTGCGCACGAACCCGGCCGCGCCGATCTGGAGGGCCTGTCGGATGATCCATGGCTCGCTGTGCATCGACAGGATCAACACGGGCACCCGTGGCCGCAGGCGCCTCAATTCCTGCAACAGGCGGAGCCCCTCCTCCTGGCTGGTGCTTTCCGGCCCGGAGGCGGCGCCGGGGCCTCCGCGCAGGCAGAGATCGAGAATCACCAGATCCAACGGCAGGGTGCGGGCGGCATCCAGGGCTTCCCGGGTGGTGCCGACCTGCCCGCACACCATGAACCCGGGGCGGTTGCCCAGGAACAACGCCACCCCTTCCCGGACGATGGGATGGTCGTCCACCAGGAGAACGCGGGTGGAACTGGTGCCTTTCATGGTCGGGTCAGGTTGGTCGTCATGAACCTGAGGATACTCAACGCCACGGACGGCATCCATAGGGGAATTCCGTACGGGCCCGCCAGACCACACAGCGCCGCCCCCGTCTTGGCCAACCTCCTGTGCTCCATCCCCATCTTGCGGCCGTCACTTCGCCGTCCCCGGAAATGCCGATCCCGCCTCCGGCAAGCCCTCTTCTGGCTCATGCCCGCCATGAGCGCGGCTGAGAACCGGCGCCGGGCCGGCATCTGCGTCATCATCGGCAGGGAAAGCGGCAGACCACCGTGGTGCCGCGTCCAGGGCGGGAGGAGACCTGCAACTCGCCTTCAATCTGTTGGGCCCGGAACCGCATCGTCTCAAGGCCGCGGCCGCGCCCCCCCGCCTGATCCATCGCGAAGCCGCACCCGTCGTCGTTGATCTCGAGGCATCCGGCCGGCGGCACCGCCTGCAAACGGATGGCGATGACCCGGGGCGTTCCATGGCGAACGGCGTTGTGCAGGGCTTCCTGCGCGATTCGCAGTAGTTGCAGGGCCGTGGCCGGCGGTTCGACCCTGACCGGTTCCGCCGGCTCGAGCCGGCAGTCGATCCGCCAAATGGATCGGATCTGTTCCGCGGTTTCCTCCAGGGCCCGGTGCAAGGCTTCCCCCGACAATTCGACCGGGTTGAGGCCATGGGCCAGCAGGCGGGCCGAACGCACCGACTGTCCCAGCCGTTCGCGCAGTATCCGCACCTCCGGGAAGGCGGAGATCTCGGCGGCCGTCATCCGCTCCTCCATGGCCCGGCAGACCATCAGCAACCCCGACAGCACCTGTCCGAGCCCGTCGTGGAGCTCCATGCCGATCCGGCGTCGCTCCTGCTCGGAGGCCTCCAATTCCCGGCGCTCTCCCTCCAGGCGCCGTCGTTCGGCCTGCAGAGCGGCATACCCGGTGATGTCGGAAAAGGCAACGTAGGCGGAACGGCGTCCCTCATAGGTGATTGGGCACACGCTCATCAACACCGTGGCGGGCCGTCCATCCCCCCGCCACAACGGTACTTCCCGGCTCTCGATCTGGCCCTGGGCCTTCAGGTCACGCAGAATCCCTTCCCGCTCCTCGGGCGATTGGTAAAACTGGGCCACGGGTCTGCCGATCACGGTTTCGGCGGGCAGTCCCACCCATGCCAGCGCTTTGGGATTGGCATAGACGATGATCTGGGATTCCAGGTCGGTCACCACCACCGGGAAGGGGGCCGCCTCGAGGAGCATCCGGGCCCGTGCCTCACTGCGGCGCAGTTCAGCCTCCAGACGGTGGTGTTCGGAAACGTCCCGGATGAGGACGATGGCGCCGTTCGGATTCCCGCCGCGGGCGACCATCCGGTGCGAAGTGAATTCGAGAATGGTTTCGCCAGGCGAAATGACGGCCATCCCGGTCGACCCATCCCCCTGCCGCCCGGGAGGCGTCGTTGGCCGGGCGTCTACCGGTTGCTGTCCAGGCGGCACGGATAGTTCCGCCCTCATCCGGTCGGAGGTCATCACCCGCTCCAGAAATGCCACCGCCTCCGGGAGCCGCGCGAGAAACATGGCTGGGGGGCGGCCGACGTCCCGCAGGGGGTCGAGTCCCAGGAGTTGTTGGGCCGCGAGGTTGAGGTCCACCAGGCGGCCTTTCTGGTCGAAGACCAGCAATCCATCGGTCAAGTGGGTGAACAGGGTGGCCCGGGCGAAGGGCAGGAGGTCGGCCAGATGATACCTGAACACGGCCCAGGCATTGATCAGTCCGCTGAACAACAGCAGGCAGGGGGCCAGGTTGAAATCGGCGATGGGGGTGATTCCCACGAGAAACAAGCCGTTGACCAGTCCGGGGACGAAGGTGGAGACCAGCATGATCAAGCTCCGGTGCACATCGAAGGAATGGCGGCTGGTCACCACCATGCGCCCCAGTTCCCACAAGGTGGCCAGGTGAATCAGGTATGCCCAGGCGAGGAATCCCATCTGGGCCGGTCCCAACCGGTACTGGAGCAGAACCCAGCCCGCGGCCGGCCGCAGGCTCAAATCGGTCAGATACAGGGCATGCCGGGGCATCGTCCACAGGAAAGGCGCCTGCAGAAGGGGATACCCCCACAACAGCAGACGCCCCCAGCGGCCCAGCGGCTGGTCGGGACGGGCGAACCGGCGCACCCACAGGTACCAGGCGGGGCCGAGCAGGCTGACGAAGGTGTTCCGGAACTGGATCTGCAGGATCTTCCCTGGAATGGTCTCGCTCATCACGTCGAGTCCGTAGAACAGGGCCCAAGCCGCCGAACAAGCCATGGACAAGGCGAAGGGCCGGGACATCCCAGGCTCACCCTTGCGCCAGACCCAGACTGCCAGGGCGGCCATGACCAGGGCGCTCACTCCCATCGTCGCCAGCAGTACTCTGGGAATCACCCGGCCCTCCCTCTTCCGGAGGTCATGATTCTGCCCCCACCGGCTGACCTCGAGCCAGCCCCTTGCCATGCTACCGCATGAGGCGAGTCCGCATCAATCGTCCGCCCGCGCCTGCAGGAGTTCTCACCCGGCGATCCCATGCTTCGCCGCTGAACGGTGCTTTCGGCAGGCATCGGTCTCACCACTCCCCATGGCCTCTGCTCCGGTCCCGGGGGCGTTTCGGTCGGTTGTGCCGATGGGTTCATGGTTCGCGGAAAACACGGCTCATCAGCAACGCTTCGGATCGCTGAGGGAGAATGGCGGCCTCGTCTGGGGTTCCCTCCCCCAGTCGCCCTTCCTCCCTCTTTCCGCAGTGGTCGGCCCGCGGAAAGGATTGGCCGTGCGGGCTCCGATGATCGACGGCGGCGGGGCTACGATGTTGATTCTCCCAACACCCAGCCTCGGCGTACGGAAATCCTCTATGGTCACCTCGGCCGGAGTTTCCTACCCTTGGGTTCATGATGGAGAAGGTGCTCGTTCTGGGGCGTCGGGCGGCCCTGCCGCTGTTGGCGGCGGCGGTCGCGTTCAGCCTCTGGCTGGCACTGCCCCAGCCGGTGCCGGGGCTCTGGCCGCCGGCCGCGCCTGACGAGAAGCATCTGGTCTATGTCACCCTCAAGGGATATCACACGGCCCTCGACTTCCCCGACCACCGGTTCGGCCTGTTCCAGGAATGGGACATGGGCGCCGCCATCCACTACCTGGACCGCGACCCCGAGTACCTCTGGAAGATCGTGAAGGCTTTCTTCCGGCCGCTTCCCGCCACCGTCCGGTTCAACCTGTTTGTCCGACCCTACTGGCACCGCATGAATCTCCCGGAGGAAACCGTCTACACGTTCTGGCTCTCGCCGGCTGGCAAGGCGGCCCTCGAGGCCTACCTGCACCGGATGCGGGGGCCGAAGGTCAAGTTCGACGGCGAGTTTCACCTGTTCGCCTGCACCCGGCCCTGGACCCCGCTGTCGAACTGCAACGGGTTCATCGGCGGCGCTCTGCGCGCGGCCGGTCTGCCCATCCGCGAAGCGCTGGCCCTGGAAGGCACAACCATGCGCTGTCAGCTCGAACGATGCCGCCGTTTCCAGGATGAATGGCTGGCGGCCGGGGGCTTCCGGCTCCCCAACACGAGTTCTCCCAAGGAAAAATCACCCGAATCCCTGGTCTCGGTGATCCCGCCACGCCCGTGCGAACCCGGCCGCCCCCGCGGCCTGTTCCCCCCGGTTGGGCCCTTGAACCCCGCGGCGGGAGCCCAGGTTCCCGACCGCCCCATTCAGGGAAAAGATGCGGCCGCGGGCACCAACGCCGATGCGGTGCTTCGCCCCGGCCCCAGGTGGCATTGATGTTTTTCGCCAAGGAGGTCCCCCCATGTCCCGGAAACTTGGTCTGATCGCCGTTCTTCTGCTGACCTGCCTGCTCACGACCTCGTGCCGCTTTGCCCTGTTTGGGGGGAAAGACGACGACGGGGATGTCGTCCCGGTCGACTCGTCGGTCGGTTTCGGCGAAGAGCTGTACAGGGAAATCCTTGACATGTACCAGGGAGGCCATGCGGTCATCGCTCTCCAGGCCGAGGCGGAGGCCCAGACCTTCTACCGGTTCGACCTCCTCAACCCCAAGGGCGCCCGGATTCTTTCGACGATTTTCTCGTATGAGGAGGCTTTGGCCACCCCAACCTTCGGAACGGTATCCACAGCCCGAGCGGTGCTTTATGACCTGATGAAGTCCCGCACGGGTACGACGTTCAACTATTTCGACTTCTCGAAATCCCTCGATGCTGGCCAGGTCAACCGCGTGGCCAGCGCCATCGAGGAGGTGTTCGCCGACCTCGATTACCTGACCGGCTCGGAGATCGACATCGCCTCGTATCCGGTCGTCGCCGTCGCCGCCGCCGAGGTCCTCACCGGTCTGACCGCTCCCGAAGCGTCCGATTTCGCCCCGGTGCCGGTCTACGCCTCGGCGCCCACTATCTCCTTCAGAGCCGACTTCCCGACCCTCAAACCCGAAACGATCGGCGGGATCGTGTTCAACCTGGAAGCCCAGAAATTCATTTCCGACATCTACACCAAAGGCCTGGCCGATTCCCCCTACGTCAAGGCCAATACCCCGCTCAGGGACTCGATTGCCAATTCCATTCGGGCCGAACAGGCAGACGTGGTCAATCCTCCGTTTGCCTCTTCCGGATACTGGTCGGTGAGTGCGGGAAACTCGAACTACCATGAACGCTTCTTCCGACAGCTTCGCAAGGGCAGTATCTCCCTGCCCAATGTTGCCTGGATCCTGGGAAAGACCCCCGCCGGACCGACCGTTTCCTCCGCGCAGACCCCTGAGGGGCGCCTGGTGACGGTGTTCCTTCCCGATCTTCCGGCGACCTCCACCTCGCTGGTCCGTTTGAACGTTTTCACCACGGATTATTTTGTTAACGTATCCTGCTATCACATGAGCTATGTCTTCAAAGAGCATTCGGAATACGAGTTGAAGCTGACCGTCACGGCGGATGCCAGCCTTCCGGCGCAGTATGATTGCCGGGTTCTGGTCGATGGCGTCGAACGAACCGCGGTCCGCCTCGCCCGAGGCCAGACCAGCACCTTCCTGGCTGATATTCCCGACGGCAAGGCGGCCATTCTGCGGGTCTACGGACCTCCGCGCCAGCTCCTCGTCGATCAATTGAAGCGGCAGTTCGCGGAGACCGTCTCCCGGGTGAAGTTCTGGACCGCCCAGGAAATCGAGGCCAAAGACGTCGGCAAGCGGTCGGCGCCGCCTGCTCCGGCCACCCCCTGGACGACCGCGACCGAAACCGCGATTGTCTACGAAGATCCCACCCAGGCCGGCGAAGAGCTGATCAAGGTGTTCCCCGATCTCGAGATTCCCCTGCCCGGCCAGGCGGCGACGGTGATCGCCTCCGCCCCCCGCCCCGCCGCCGTGGAGTTCCCCGATTCGAGCGATCCGGCCACCCGCACCCTGCTCCTGGTGAAGGGAAGCGACTTCATGACCGGAGCCACGGTGTTCATCGACCCGGGCCAGCCGCCCATGGCTTCGGTGCAGGGGCCGGAGAGCGGCGCCCCCGCCCTCTCGATCCGCGCGGCCGTCCCGGCGACGGCCAAGGCCATTGCGGTTGAATCCGTCACCCAATCGCAGATCACCTGCCGGGTCAACCTCGAAGAGTTTGCCCCCGGTCCCTTCTTCCTCTACGTCAAGAACCCAGATTCCCAATATGCCGGTATCTCCAGTCCGGTGCCGATGCCCGTCGCCCCCGTCTACGAAACCTCCTTTGCGCCGACCGGCCTCACCGGCCCGGTCGACCGGCTCGTGCTGACGTTCTCCGAGCCCATGGTCGCCAGCGGCGGCGTGATCTATATCCTTCGCCAGGCCGATCAGATCCCGGTCGAAGGGATTCCCGTCACCGATCCCCAGAAAGTCCGGATCGACGGCAACACCATCACGGTCTTTTGCACGATGGCTCTGCAGAAGGCATCCACCAAATATGTGGTCGACATCCCCCGCGGCGCTTTCCGGACGACCGCGGGCTGGCCGTATGTGGGCTCACGCCTCTCCTCTGCCTTCCGCTGGGCTTTCGAAACCGGAGCAGGCTCCATCACCGCCTTCACCCCGCCCACCAACGGCAACACTGCCGCCTCGCTCATCCAGATCGCCCTGGACAAGGCCTACCCGCTCGATCGCGCGAAAGGCCGCGGTCAGATCAGGATCAAGGATGCGGCCACCGGCGAGGTCCTGCAAACCATCGAGGCTTCCTCTGCCGATGGCTACCGGATGGATGCCAGGGAACCCTGGAAATTGAACATCTCGCTCAACCCCTCCGGAACCAACCGGACGATGTTCGTCGAAATCGACGACGGATTCATGAAGGTCTTTCCGGTTCCCCTCTCCGGTATCTTCAACCCTCAGACCTGGCGGTTCTACCACCGTTCGGTGGCGAATGACACCCAGAGCCCGGTTCCTGGGAACGGCGGCGCCATCAGGGTCATGACCTGGCTGGGAACCTCCGGCATCTCCCCGACGAGTGTCAGTCTCGCCTGGGAGGCCGCCACCGACAACATGACCCCCTCGGGCAGTCTGCAGTATCTGCTGTTCCGGTCGGCCGCCAACCGTCTCTCGACGATTGCCGACCTGTGGGCCAACGGCACCCCGGTCGGCACCTGGACCATGGGAATGACCGCCTCGAATGTCGTCGGACTGAACCCGGAAACCACCTATTGGTTCAACGTTCTGGTGGCTGACGAGGCCGGCCGCCAGGCGGTCTATACCCCGTTCCAGGCCGTCACCACCACCGTGCCCGATACGATTCCGCCGACCGTCGTGGAGGTGATTCCCGCCTCTTCGGCCAGACAGCTCCCGCCCGACAGCCGTATCACGATCACGTTCAGCGAGCCGATGGACGAAGCAACCATTAACCTCAGCAACATCTCCATCACCGACGCGTATTCCCTGAAGCCGGTTCCAGGCACCCTCACCTTCGACCGCCTTGGCAAGCGGGTGGCCACCTTCACCCCGACCACCACGATCAGCACGTATGGGAGTTCGGGCCGGGTCAAGATCTCGACCGGGGTGAAGGATCTGGCGGGAAATGCCCTGCGCACCGCCATCGATTACTATCTATCCCTGCAGGATCCCCCGATCTCCTTCCTCATCGCTCCGGATGGCGGCTTCGTGGCCATCGGCCAGACCGTGAAGCTCACCGCCACCGCGGTCTTCTCCGGCGGCCGGCGCGAGGATCTGACCGCCAAGGCCCGATGGACGGCAACTTCCGCGGAGGCCAAAGACTACGCCGTCTTTGACGCCCCCGGGGTGCTCCGCGGGGTCGCGTCTGGCTCTATGGTGGTCAAGGCCGCCTACGCCGGAGCGGAAACCAAAGCGACGATCTTCCGGGTCGACCTGGATCCGGCGGTGTATCCTCCGACCCTCCGGAGCGGCTATGAAACCCCGTTGGTTCGCGATCTGGCGCATTCCTCCCTCACGCTCGCCTGGGAGGGCGCGACCGACAACCGGACCCCGACGGCAGACCTCCGATACCTGATGTTCCGCTCCTCCGCCAACAACCTCGACACGGTGGCGAACACGCTGGCCAACGGCACGCCCATCGGCACCTGGACCAGGGGAATGACCGCCTCGAATGTCGTCGGTCTGACCCCCAACACCTCCTATTGGTTCAACGTTCTCGTCATGGACCAGGAGGGGAACAAGACGGCCTATCGCAGTGTCCAGACCAGGACCAGTCTGCCCCCGGATCCGATCCCCCCGACCGTCGGCGGGGGTGGAGTGATCACCTTCACGGAAGCCCGGGAAAACAACCGTCTGCCGATGTCCTGGACCGCCGCCACCGACAACATGACCCCGTCGGCCAACCTGCAGTATCACTTGTACTATTCGACCCGGGTGCCCTTGACCAATACCAACACGCTGTCCCTCGGGACTCCGATCGGCACCTGGACGACAGGGATGACCAGCACGGTGTTGACGCCCCCCCCGGAATGGGGCACGACCTATTGGTACAACGTGGTGGTCAGAGACGAGATCGGCAACATCTCGGCATACAATGGCCAGCAGACTCCCAGCTGGGCCGCGGTTCCCCCGACCGTGGGGGCTGGCGGCATCACGGCATCAAGCATCACCACCACCACGGCCCGCTTGTCCTGGGCGGCAGCCAGCGACAACTTCACCCCGCCGGAGCGGTTGCGGTATCTGCTCTACCGCCTGGACAACGTGTGGCAGGTCGCTGACACCATGGAGAACATCGTGGCCAAGGGAATCCCGATCGGCACCTGGACAGCGGGCATGACCGCGACCACCGCCGTTGGCCTGAACCCCGGGTCTTTCCATTACTTCAATGTCCTGGTCATGGACGAAGCGGGTCACCAGTCGTTCTATCCCCGATTGGAGGTCCGCACCGCCGATCCTCCCGATCTGACCCCCCCGACCGTCACCTCCGTGGTACCCGCGGAAGGGGCGACCAATGTCCCGGTCAACACCCAGATCACCGTCAACTTCAGCGAACTCATGAACCGGCAGACCCTGACGACTTCCACCATCAAAGTCTTCCAAGGCACGACCCCGATCGCCGGAACCGTTGACGCCAGTATCCTGGGCAAAACGGCCACGTTCATCCCATCGGTTCCCTTGAACGGCGATTCCATCATCACCGTCACCGTGACCACCGGGGGGAAGGGCGCGGCGGGCGGTGCCAGGGCCGCTCCCAAGGAATGGACGTTCCGGACGGTCGTGACCGATCCGCCGGCCTCCCTCGATCTCACGCCGACCGGCGGGTTCGTCGCCATCGGCAAGACCGCCAATCTCGCCGCCGCCGCCGTGTATCCGGACGGCCGCCGGACCGACGTCACGGCCCAGGCCGTCTGGAGTTCGAGCAACACCGCCGTCGCCACCTTCAGCGCGGCCGGCACCCTGCGAGGGGTCTCGGCCGGCACCGTCACCGTGACGGTCACCTTCGGCGGCCAGAGCAAGACGGGCAGTTTCCAGGTGGGCGCGGCGGGATATGTTCCCGAAACCGTCACCTACAACTGGGAAGATATCTCCACGACCGGTTCCGAACTCCTGCCGGCCGGCTACTCCGATCAGGACGACAAGTCCTACACGATTGCCCTGCCGTTCACGTTCACCTTCTTCGGCACCCCCTATACGGCCTGCTACCCCTCGGACAACGGCCTCATCACGTTTGGCTCCGGGTACACCGGATTCAGCAATTCGGACATCCCCAATGCCGCCGCTCCCAACAACTTCATCGCCCCCCTGTTCCGCGACCTCAAGTTCTGGGCCTCCAGCGGGGGAAAACTGCGGTATCAAACCATGGGCACGTCCCCCAGCCGCCGGCTGATCATCCAGTGGCACAATGTCAATGATTACAATGTGACGGGAACGAATGTCTTCACCTTCCAGGTCATCCTGTATGAGGGATCGAACGACATCCGCTTCCAGTATCAGGATGTCGTGGTCGGCAGTGCCGACTATGACTATGGAAAGGCGGCGACGGTCGGCCTCGAGAATGCGGCTGGCACCATCGGCAGTAAGTATTCGTTCGCCGAACCCAAGCTCGCCAACGGCCAGGCCATCCTGTTCCGCTACCAGACCCAGTAACCACGGATCAAGGCTGTCACTGACCAAACCAACCCTTGGGAAGCCCGGAGCAACCGGGCTTCCCAAGGGGGTGTTTCCCTGACCTCTTGGCAGGGCAAACGCACACCTGACCCCTGCATTGGCTGAAGAGACGCTCGGCCGGGAG
>CAZKPI010000084.1:10005-12102 GCA_964554555.1 uncultured bacterium | reverse complement strand
GCCCTTGGAACCTTCTCCTTATTTTATGTGCCGGCCAAACGCGGAACATCCGGCAGGCGGGGGGCCCGGTCCGGGGCACTCTGCTGACCATGCGGGTTTCAACCTGGCGTTGGCCCTGCCCTCACCTCCAGGCCCCCGCCCCCTGGCGTTCCCGGGCAGGATGCCGACTGCCTCCGGCCTGCCTCCCCAAAGAAAACCCCGCCCCCAGGCCTTTTCGCACATTTTACTTGTGAATTTTGTCGCAATATGATATATTTGTTAGTGAAAGTTTTCTCAAATTGTGCTTGGTCCCTTTCGAACCCCCCTACTTCACACCACGGAGCGAGCCATGAACAACCCCTGTGCCTGCCAGAACGCCCTTCCCACCACTCCCCCACCGGCCGAACTCGCCGCCATCCTGGACCGCTATCCTTCCCAGAAGCGGGAGTATCTGATCCCCATCCTCCAGGTCACCCAGGAAAAGTTCAAGTTTTTGTCGCGCGATGCGATGATCCACATTGCCCACCACGTCGGAGTGCCGGTCAGCAAGGTCTACGGGGTCGCCACCTTCTACAACCAGTTCAAGCTGAACCCGCCCGGCAAGCACACGATCCAGGTCTGCCGCGGCACCGCCTGCCACGTCCGCGGGTCCGATCAGCTTCTGCGCACGTTCGAATCGGAACTGGGCATCGCCCCTGGCCAGACCACCAAAGACGGTCTGTTCACCCTTGATATCGTCGCCTGCCTGGGCAGTTGCTCGATCGCTCCGGTGGTCACGGTTGACGGCCAGTTCCACGGCCGCCTCGAGAGCAAGGATGCCGGCAAGCTGGTCGCCGAGATCCGGAAAGGGGAAGGACAATGACCGCCACCACCACCTCCGCCCCCTCTGCCCCTGTGTCACAGGTCTTGCGCGGCGCCGTCTCCATCGCCGACCTCCTGTCGGGACGGCCGATGGACGAGGCCGCGAAACTCCTGCAGGCCGAGCAGGACGGCCGAACCATCGTCTATGTCGGGCTGGGCACCTGCGGCCTCGCCTCCGGCGGCCTGGAAGTCTGGAACAAACTGGAGGAGCTGAACCGCTCCGGCCGCATCGCCATTACCCTCAAGAAGACCGGCTGTATTGGCTACTGCCAGCACGAGGTCATGGTCGACATCAAGAAGCCCGGCCGGCCCCGGATCAGTTTCGGCAGTGTCACCCTGCCGCGCCTCGAGAAGATCGTTTCCTCCTACCTGGAACGGGACGAACTTCCCCGCGACCTGGTCCTGGGCATTTCCGAATCCTATCCGTCGGGCCCTGATTTCGAAATCCCCCGCGAATGGGAAGGCATTCCCCGCTTCAAGGACCTCCCCTATTTCAAGAAACAATTCCGCATCGTCCTGGGGAACTGCGGCACGCTCGACCCTGACTCCCTCGATGAGTATCTGGCCCGCGGCGGCTACCGCGCTCTGGCCAAAGCCCTGCGCATGCCCCGCAAGCAGGTGGTGGCCGAGGTGATCGCCTCAGGCCTGCGCGGACGCGGCGGCGGCGGGTTCCCCACCGGCAAGAAATGGGAGTTCGCTTTCAATCAGGACAACCCCCAGAAGTACATCGTGATGAACGCCGACGAGGGCGATCCGGGCGCCTTCATGGACCGGTCCGTCCTGGAAGGTGACCCGCACCGGATCATCGAAGGCATGGCCATCGGCGGGTATGCCATCGGCGCCACCCGGGGCTACATCTATGTGCGGGCCGAGTATCCCCTGGCCATCGAGAAGCTGAACCGGGCCATCGCCCACTGCCGCGAGGTCGGCCTGCTCGGCAAGAACATTCTCGGCTCGGGCGTCGAGTTCGACCTCACCCTGAAAATGGGCGCGGGCGCCTTCGTCTGCGGCGAGGAGACAGCCCTGATCGCCTCGATCGAAGGCAAGCGGGGCATGCCCAAGCCCCGCCCCCCCTTCCCGGCCGTCTCGGGCCTGTTCGGCAAACCCACCGTCATCAACAACGTCGAGACCTTCGCCAACGTCCCCGACATCCTGTGGCGGGGGGCCTCCTGGTTCGCCGGCATCGGCACCGAACGGTCGAAGGGCACCAAGGTGTTCGCCCTTTCCGGAAAGGTGGCCCGCACGGGACTGGTGGAA
>CAZKPI010000084.1:0-9995 GCA_964554555.1 uncultured bacterium | reverse complement strand
CGGCAAGGTCAAGATGTCCGGGCTGATCGAGGTGCCGATGGGCATCACCCTGCGCGAGATCATCTTCGACGTCGGCGGCGGCATCCTCAACGACGGGAAATTCAAGGCGGCGCAGATCGGCGGCCCGTCCGGCGGCTGTCTGCCTTCCTCCCTCCTGGAGACCCCCATCGACTACGATTCCCTCATCAGCGCGGGCGCCATGATGGGGTCGGGCGGGCTGGTGGTGATGGACGACAAGACCTGCATGGTCGATGTGGCGCGGTTCTTCATCAACTTCACGCGCTCCGAGTCTTGCGGGAAGTGCATTCCCTGCCGCGAAGGCATCGCCCGGCTCCAGGAGATGCTCGACAAGATCGTGCAGGCCCCTGAATCCGAGCAGGGGAACATGACCCTCGAGCGGTTCAAGGCGGTCATCGACCTCCGGCACACGTGTGAGCTGATCCGTGACACCGCGGCGTGCGGGCTGGGCCAGACGGCCCCCAACCCGATCCTGTCGACTCTCCGCTACTTCAAGGATGAGTATGAGGCCCATATCTACGACCGCCACTGCCCCGCGGGCAAGTGCAAGTCCCTGCTGACCTTCCGCGTCCAGCCCGAGACCTGCAAGGGATGCGGATTGTGCAAGAAGAAGTGTCCCAACGGGGCGATCGTCGGCGAACTCAAGCACAGCCACTACATCGTCAAGGACAAGTGCGTCCGCTGTGGTGTCTGCCAGGAAGTGTGCCCCTTCAAGGCCATCACGGTGTCATAGCAAGGAGATGCAGAAACCATGAACGTCGAGATCAACGGCGCCCCCCACCAGTTCGACAACGGCCTGACCATCCTGGATGCCTGCCGCCAGGCGGGCATCGACGTCCCCACTCTCTGCCACCTGAAGAACCTGACCCCGTCCGGGTCCTGCCGGATCTGCGTGGTCGAGGTGGACGGGGCCCGCACCCTGGTGCCGGCCTGCGCCTACCCGCTCAGCGAGGGCATGAAGATCCGCACCAACACCGAGCGGATCCGCGACGCCCGCAAGCTGATCGTCGAACTGCTGATCGCCAACCACCCCCAGGACTGCCTGAGCTGCAGCCGGAGCCTGACCTGCGAACTGCAGAAACTGGCCCAGGAACTCGGGGCCGAACCCAAGCCGCAGTGGAAGGAGCGGCGGACCTACCCCATCGACGCCTCCTCCCCCTCGCTGGTGCGCGATTCCAACAAGTGCATCATCTGCGGCCGCTGTGTGCGTGTCTGCGAGGAGGTGCAGGGCATCGGCGCCATCGACTTCACCCGGCGGGGCTTCCAGACCATGGTTCTGCCCGCCTTCAACGAAGACCTGGGAAACACGACCTGCGTCAACTGCGGGCAGTGCATCAAGGTCTGCCCGACCGGCGCCCTGTCCGAATCGTTCGCGGTGCGCGAGGTCATCGACGTGCTGAACACGAAGGGCAAGACGGTGGTCGCCCAGATTGCCCCGGCCGTGCGGGTGGCCCTCGGCGAGCTGTTCGGAGTCGACGAGGACAACGTGGCCCCTCTGCTGGTCGATGCCCTCCGCCGCATCGGGTTCGACTACGTGTTCGACACCAACTTCGCCGCCGACCTGACCATCATGGAGGAGGGCAGTGAACTGGTCCACCGCCTGACCACCGGCGGGGTCCTGCCGATGATCACCAGCTGTAGTCCGGGCTGGATCAAGTTCATCGAGCACTTCTTCCCCCAGTATCTCCCCAACCTGTCGACCTGCAAGTCGCCCCAGCAGATGCAGGGGGCCATGATCAAGGGCTACTGGGCAAAGCGCATGAACCTCGACCCCCGGCAGGTCCACGTCGTGTCGCTGATGCCCTGCACCGCCAAGAAATTCGAGGCACAGCGGCCCGAGATGGAGGTCGACGGGATCCGCGACGTCGACACCGTGCTGACCACCCGCGAGGTGGCCCGCCTGCTGAAGGCCTTCGACGTCGATCTGAAGACCTGCCGGGCGGCGGCGTTCGACCATCCCCTGGGCGAGGCCTCGGGGGCGGGCGCCATCTTCGGAGCCACCGGCGGGGTCGCCGAGGCCGCCCTGCGCACCGCCCACAAGCTGGTGACCGGCCGGGACCTGGAGAACCTGGACATCGAGGCGGTCCGGGGGTTCACGGGGGTGAAGGAGGCCACCATCGCCCTGGGCGACCTGCGACTGCGCTGTGCCGTCGCTTCCGGGCTGGCGAATGCCCGCCAACTGCTGACCTCGCTGGGGTCGGGCGAGCGGAAATACTTCATCGAGTTCATGGCCTGCCCCGGCGGCTGTCTGAACGGCGGCGGCCAGCCGACCGTGTTCGACGTCGATGCCCTGCAGAAGCGCCTGCGGAAGATCTACGCCATCGACGCCGGCATGCAGTTGCGGCGCTCGCACGACAACCCCTCGATCCAGAAACTCTACGCCGACTTCCTGGGCAAGCCCAACTCGGAAGTGGCCCACCGGTTCCTGCACACCCACTATCATCCCCGCCCGGAAAAGGTGTAGACTTCCATCGCCACTCCCGCCTCCCCACGGGACCCCCGCCTGCCGTCCAGATACCGAACCAGCAATCACCGCAAGGACACGTCCATGGCTGTCGTACGAACCTCCACCGGCAAGTGCAAACGCTGTTATACCTGCGTGCGCAACTGCCCGGTCAAAGCCATTTCGGTCGAGCAGGGCATGGCCCAGGTGCTCGAGGACTTCTGCGTCTCCTGCGGCACCTGCGTGCGGTTCTGCAACCAGAAGGCCAAGGAGGTGGTCAGCGACGTCGCCCAGGTCAAGCGGGCCTTCGTCGATCACGCCGAGGTGGTTGCCCTGTTGGCCCCCAGCTTCCCGGCCAGCTTCGACTGCAGTCCCCAGCAGTTGATCGCCGCCCTGCGGGTCCTGGGATTCACCAAGGTGGTCGAGGTGGCCTACGGGGCCGAGCTGGTGGGGCGCGAGTCGCGCCGCCTGCTGTTCAACCCGAAGGTTCCCAAACCCATCATCGCCAGCCCCTGCCCTGTGGTGGTGTTCCTGATCGAGAAGCATTTCCCGCACCTTCTGCCGCACCTCGCCCCGGTCGTCTCGCCCATGATCGCGATGGGCCGGTATCTGCGCGGCACCGAGCACGGGACCCCGGCCACCCTGGTGTTCATCGGCCCCTGCATCGCCAAGAAACAGGAGATCCGCGACCCCAACCTGGCCGGGGTCATCGACTTTGCCCTCACCTTCCGCGAGGTCAAGGGAATGCTGCAGGAGCGGGGTCTCGACCCCACCCGCCTGAACGGCGTGCCGTTCGACCCGCCGCACCCCGGAGAAGGCCGCATCTTCCCCCTGATGGGCGGCATCCTCAAGAGCGGGGGCATCGGCACCGACATCCTCGACCGCCGGGTGGCCATCATCGAGGGGCACCACGAGACGATGGAGTTTTTGAGCACCTTCGAGGAGCATTCCCCCGACCAGGAATTCATCGACATCCTGTTCTGCCGCGGCTGTATCGACGGGGTCGAGATCGACACCAACCTGTCGCACCTGCAGAAGACCCGCAAGATCCAGGAACTGGTGGGCGAGAGCCGTCACCTCAACCCCTCGAGCCTGCCCGAGATCAACCTGGCCCGCCGCTACGAAAACCGCAAGCGCCAGCTGGCCGAACCCACCGACGAACAGATCAACCTGATCCTGACCTCGTTCGGCAAGCGGTCACCGGAGGACCAGCTGAACTGCGGCGCCTGCGGGTACCGAACCTGCCGGGAAAAGGCCCGCGCCGTGTTCCACGGGTTCGCCGAGCCCGAGATGTGCCTGCCCCACATCATCCGCCAGCTCGAGGAGAGCTGTACCGAGCTGAAGTTTTCGCACGAGCAGTTGAAAAAGGCGCAGGACGAACTCGTCCATTCCGAGAAGCTGGCCTCGCTCGGCCAGTTGTCAGCGGGCGTGGCGCACGAGCTGAACAACCCCCTCGGGGGCATCCTGCTGTTTTCGAACATTCTCCTCGACCGGATGAAGAAGGCCCCGGCGGGCGGGGTCCCCGAGGAACTGGACGTCATCGTCAAAGAGGCCACCCGCTGCCGCAACATCGTGCGGGGCCTGCTCGACTTCGCCCGCCAGAGCAAACTCCAGCGCGCCCAGGTCGACCTGGCGGCCCTTCTGCGCGAGATCGTCTCCCTCGAGATGCGCGCCGCGCCCCCGGGTCTGCGGGCGGAGGAAACCTTCGATCCCCAGCTTCCCCCCTGCCTGCTCGACCCGGTCCAGTTCCGGCAGGCCCTCACCAACATCGTCCACAACGCCATTGAGGCGATGCCGCAGGGGGGCGTTTTGAGCGTGAGCGCCCGGCTGATTCCCGGCAGTCAGCAGGTCGAGGTGATCATCGGGGACACCGGGGTCGGCATCCCCGAGGAGAACCTGTCCAAGCTGTTCACCCCCTTCTACACGACCAAGGGGATCGGCAAGGGAACCGGGCTCGGCCTGGCCATCACCTACGGCATCGTCAAGATGCACCGCGGCACCATCACCGTCAACAGCAAGCCCGGCCAGGGTACGCGGTTCACCATCCTCCTGCCTCTGGAGAACCACGCCCCCGAGGCCCCGGTCGGCTTCCACGGCAAATTCTGAGGGGCCCCCGCGGCCCCCGGCAAAGGAGCATCCAGACATGGCGAACATCCTGATCGTCGACGACGACGTCGATTTCGTGGCCATCCAGCGCGAGGTCCTGGAACGGGACGGCAACCACGTGGACGCCGTCCATACCGCGAAAGACGGCCTGGAATGGCTACAGAAGAACCCCCTGCCCGAGCTCATCATGGTCGATCTGATGATCGAGCGCGACGACGCCGGCTTCACCTTCTGCCACGCCGTCAAGCGCGATCCGCGGACGGCGAAGATCCCCGTGCTGATGCTGACCGGGGTCAGCAAGGCCCGCAGTATCGGATTCGACCTGAAGTCGCCCAGTTCCCGGGAATGGATCAAGGCCGATGATTTCGCCGAGAAGCCGATCCGCCCCGAGACCCTGCTGGCCAAGGTGCACCACCTGCTCGGACAGCCCGCGGAGAAACCCGCGACGCCCAAGGCCTGAGCCCGGACCGGGCCCGTTCGGGGAGGAACCCATGCCTGACGCCATCACCCGCGCCCGCATCCTGGTCGCCGACGACGAGGTGTCCATCCGGATCGGCTGTCAGAAGATCCTCGGGGAGGACGGCCACGAGGTGGTCGCGGTGGCCGACGGTCTGTCCGCCATCGAGACCTTCAAGGCCGGCGGCATCGACCTGGTCCTGCTCGATCTGGCCATGCCCGGACTCGACGGCCTGCAGGTCATCCCGCGCCTGCGCGAGATGGACCCCGATGCGGTGGTGGTCATGATCACGGGTTATGCCAGCTTCGAGACGGCCGTGCAGGCGATCCAGGCAGGGGCGTATGACTACATGCCCAAGCCGTTCACCCCGAGCGAACTCCGGATCGTGGTGCAGAGGGCGCTGGAGAAACGCGCCCTGCTCGTCGAGCGGCAGACCCTGCAGAAGGAGCGGGCCCGTTCCCTGCTCGATCTGGCCCGCGAGCAGAGCCGGACCCGCACCATCATCTACGCCATGGGCGAGCCCCTGCTGGTGATCAACGCCGCCCAGGAGCTGGTGTTCGTCAACCCGGCGGCGCGGCGGTTCCTGCAGGAGGGGGTGACCGGGCCGGGCCGGCCGATGGCCGAGGCCCTGGCCGTGCCCGCCCTGCTCGAGGCCTGCGCCGCGGCGTTCCCCAAGCTGACCGGCGAGACGAAGACCATCTCGACCGAGGTGTTCGACCCGCGCGAGCAGAAGACCTGGATGCTGACCGTGACCTGCCTGGAGAGCCAGGCCGGCGAGACCGGACCGGCCGGGTGGGTGCTGGTGCTGGCCGACATCACCCCCATGAAGGACCTGGAAAAGGCCAAGACGCGGTTCGTCTCGATCGTCGCCCACGAACTGAAGGCGCCGGTCGGGGCGATCGAGGGGTACCTCGATCTGATCCTCAGCGACCTCGATCCGGCGGCCGAGAAATACCGCCCCAAGATCGAACGGTGCCGCGACCGGGCCGGACTGCTACAGAGGCTGATCCGCGAACTGCTCGACCTGTCGCGCATCGAACAGGGGCGCATCGAGCGGAACCTCGAGACCATCGATCCGGTGCCCATCGTCCAGGAGACCTGCGAGTTCCTGGGCGAGGAGGCGGCGAAGCGCCGGGTGACCCTGAAGGTGGTGCCGCCCGCCGAGCCGGTCAGACTGCTCGCCGACCGCGGGGAGCTGACCCAGGTGTTCACCAACCTGGTGTCCAATGCCATCAAGTACAACCGGGAGGGCGGCTCGGTGACCGTGACCAACGAGCGGTCCGGTTCCCACTGGAAGGTGGCGGTGACCGACACCGGCATCGGCATGGCCGCCGACCACCTGCGTCACATCGGCGAGGAGTTCTACCGGGTCAAGACCGCGGAGACGGTGAAGATCTCCGGCACCGGTCTCGGCATGGCCATCGTCAAGCGCATCCTCGACCTCAACCACGCCCGCCTCGAGATCACCTCGCAGGAAGGCGTCGGCTCCACCTTCACCCTGTTCTGGCCGCTGGCCTCCTGACGGGGCTTTCCCGACCGCGACCAACCGAAAGCCGCTGGACACATGCCCCGTGACCGTTGTGGATGGCGGCCCGAGACCCTCGTTTCCCGCAGGGCGAAAAGGTCGTCAGGGCCTCCAATTTCGTAGGGGCGGCCCCCCGCGCGGCCGCCCGCCCCGCCGTGGCCGCCCCCGCCAGCCGATCGACGCGATTTCCGAGGTTCCTTTGGCCCCCACAGCGATGCTGGGGACAAAACCCCTGCATCGTGGAAGGTGTGAGGCTCGGCACGACATTCCATCCAGTGGAACCGACCCTTGGTGCCCGGCCCACCGCCCGATCGGCCCATATCCGAACGGGCGCCCCCGCCGCCAGGAACGGCGACGAGAACGCCCGTCAGGGGCAGGGGGCCGCCGGGAAGGTGCCCGGAGCGGAGGATTATTTCCGACCTTTGCCTTTTTTGGCCGGGGCTTTCTTCGCGGTCTTGCCCTTGGTGCGGGGAGCCGGCCTGGCCGGCTTCCTGGCCTTCGCCTTCGCCATCGGGCGGGCCGGGGCCTTGGCTTTGGCCTTCCCCTTGGCCGGAGCCTTGGCTTTGGCTTTGGCCTTGCCCTTGGCCGGGGCCTTGGCTTTGGCCTTGCCCTTGGCGGGCTGGTCGATGAAGAAGGCGCCGGCCTCGGCGCGGAGGGCAAAGAACCGCTTCACCCAGTTCCGGTAGGCCGCGAGGTCGGCCGCGGAAATGGAGAAAACGCGCTGAAGGCGCTTGATGAGGCGGTTTTCGGCGGGGACGATCCCGTCGCAGGTGGCCAGGCCGATGATCTCGAGCATGACCGCGGCCCGGGAGGCCTTGTCGGGGAAGAAGGCCTCCAGGACATCGTCATCGGGGTTGGGTATCATCTCCTGCTGGCCCATCTCCTCGCTGAGGGCATTGAGCATGTCCCGTTCCTGAACGCTGATCTTGTCGTCGGCCTCGGCCAACTGCTGGGCAACCCCGAGGAACAACTTCTGCTGCATCGCATTCAGACCCTTCAGAAACATGGAGAACCTCCTCTGCCATGAAATATCGTTGCGGTCAGGCTACCAGAATCCACCATCTCCGGCAATCGGAATCCCGTCCCCGGAACCTTCGGCACGTGGTCGTTGGGAGGAATGGCCCCGGCGGGGTATACTCGGTCCGTGCAGGTGCGGGGAAAGATCCTGACCCACCCGCCACGGGAGAGACAGATGCATCCACCCACGGCCCCGGAACTCTGGCCGTACATGGTCATCCCCCTGGGATTTGCCGGGTTCTGGCTGTTCCTCAACCTGGTGCTGACCCTGGTCGCCTGGCTGGGCGGCTGGCGGCGGCTGGCCGCCGCCTATCCCGGGCGGCCCCAGGCGGAGGGGGGGGTCTGGCGGTTCCGCAGTCTGCGGCTCGGGGGCTGGACCCGCTACAACAACGCCGTGACCCTGGGCGGCGACCGCGAAGGGCTCCACCTGACCATGCCCTGGTTCTTCGGAGGCGGCCACCCGCCGATCTTCATTCCCTGGTCGGAAATGAGCGTCGCGGGAAAACACGACGGGTTCGGCCTGTTCCCGACGGTCAGTCTCGTGTTCAAACGGTGCCCGGACGTTCCGCTGAGCCTTTCCGCCAGGCTCCTGGCCGAGATCCAGGCCGGGGTGAAGGCCCTCGCCCCGCAAGGAGGGGGCTCCCATGGCTCTCTCTGATCCAGCCCTTCTGCGGGCGGTCATGGAACGCTGTACCAGTTTGGGGCCCGGAGAACCGGAGCCGCTGGTCGTGGCGACCCGGGCGGGGTATGACCGGTGGGCCGCCCTCTACGACGATGAGGACAACCCCCTGATCAAGCTCGAGGAACGGCACCTGCCGCCCCTCCTGGGCCCCGCGGCCGGCCGGGCGGTCGCCGACCTCGGGTGCGGCACCGGGCGGTGGGCAGTCCGGTTGGCGCAGGGCGGAGCCCGGGTGACCGGCATCGACTTCTCGGAGGGCATGCTGGCGAAGGCGCGGGCCAAGGCAACCGGGCTCGACCTGCGCCTGGTGGCCCACGACCTGGCGACGCCCCTTCCCCTGCCCGGGCAGGCGTTCGACCTGGTGCTGAGCTGTCTGGCCATGGAGCACCTGCCGGTGCTGGCCGTCCCTTTCGCCGAGATGGCCCGCCTCGCCCGCCCCGGGGGCCGGGTGGTCGTCACCGCCATGCACCCGGCCATGATCCTGCTGGGCATCGAGGCCCGGTTCACCGACCCGGCCACCGGCCGGCAAACGCGGCCGGCCAGCGCCCGCCACGACATCGCCGCCTACGTCAACGCCGCCGTCCGGGGGGGCCTGGTGGTGGAAACCATCGGCGAGTTCCCCGTCGACGACGAACTGGCCGTGGTCTCCCCGCGCGCCCGCAAATACCTGGGCTGGCCCCTGCTGTTGGTCCTGGCGTTCACCCGCCCCTGACCCCAGGCCCCGGTCTTGACGGGCGTTTTGGCTTACGTTAGAATGTAATCGTAGTCAGGAGGAAACAATGGATCGGGTCCTGTCGGCACGGATCGATGAAGCCTGGGTATTGCGGCTGGCGGAACTGTCCCGGCGGCTCAAGGTGACGAAGAAGGAGATCCTCGAGCGCGCCCTGGCCCTGTTTGCGGCGGAGGTCGAGGCCGGGACGGGACGGGATTTCCTGCGGGAAACCTGCGGCGCCTGGGAACGCAAAGAAGCGGCGGGCGACCTGGTGGAGCAGGCCCGTCGCCAGTTCCGGGAGGCGATGCGCCAGCGAAGATGAGAGCCTACATCGACTCCGACATCCTCATCTGGCACCTGCGCGGGGAGCGGAAGGCGGCCTCTTTCCTGCACCGACTGCGTGCCGCCGGGGAGTACGAACTGTGGACAGGGGCGATGCAGAGGGCGGAGGTGGTGTTCTTCATGCGCCCATCGGAAGAGGCCGCCACCCTCCTGTTCCTCTCCCATTTCCAGACCGCGCCCATCAATGCCGCCGTGGTCGACCTCGCGGCCGACCTCTACCACCGATGGCATCCCAGCCACGGCATGGACATCAACGACACCTTCCTGGCGGCAAGCGTCCTCCAGACGGGCGGCCGGTTGTTCACCCTGAACGTCCGCCATTTCCCCATCCCCGACCTTCCCGTGAAAAAGGCCTGGTAAGGCCCAGAAGGTCGAGGTAAGGCATCCCGCTTCACGGTCGGCGGGCCCCATGTTGTTTTGACGGAAGTGGGCCCTCGAGGCGGCACGTCTGGAGGGCCTTGTCAAGAGCAGGTTCGCTTCGCTCATCGCCTCCGACGCTCCGACGACTCTTTGCCAAGCCCTCCAACCCGTTCCGTTCGGCAACTATGGACAGCTAAGCAGACCTTGGTGCGAGCAACGGCCGAGGACTGGCCCCCCCCCAGCGGTCGCTGACCCATCGCACCACTGGTAGGAAACTGCAGGAACTGACCCACTCCTTCGGCCTTGGCTTTCTTCTTGCCGGTGGAAGTCCTGCTT